>CAZUXZ010000198.1:0-4748 GCA_964624055.1 uncultured Rhizobiaceae bacterium
TCCATTGTCCCCATGAGAGCAGCTCCCGTGCCCACTCACGCACCTAGCACATCTACAAGTACTACCAGGTCCTGAGCAAAAACCAATCCCATAGGATCATAACCTAAACTAACATCAAGAGAAACAAATTAGTCCGGATAGAACCAGCCCGGCCTTGACGCCAACGAATAAGCCCGAGATTTCATTCTTTGGATAAGTTCAGGCGTAATGGTGCCGTCCGCACTCTTTTCCACCAGCACGTTTGCCCCAAAGGCTTCCATTGCATGTCGTTTGCTATCAGAAAATGCATCGGAAAAAACAGCCGTGAACTCAAGGTCCAACACAGAAGAAACAAATGCTAGTGCCGTGCCCGTAGTGCCGCCAGTGTATTCGACAACACCGTCGCCTGAATTAAGCTCGCCCCGTCGTATTGCCTGGGTAAGGACCGAAACAGCTACCCGATCCTTGTATGAACCAGTTGGATTCCCGCCCTCCAGCTTAAGCCATACTTCCGCCGCAGCTGAAGGCAGCAGCTTCCGCAAACTGACTAAAGGGGTATTGCCCACCGCGTCAAGGGCGTTTTTTGCTAGCACTTGAAGTCTCTCACAAGCTTGATGTTGATCTCATAATTGTTAACATACGGAATGAATATTCTAATGACGGACAGCAATCAGTATTATTCGCACTCACCACCCAGCAACCCTGCCTTTAGGTCATCATTTGGTGGGTCTTCCCCAAGCCAGATAGAAAGTAAAATTTCCGCGAAGTCCACTCCGCCAACTGCACTATTCGATGTATCATTAACGTCGACTGAGACGCCTTTTCCTGCCTCATGAATAAAAGTCAAACGGTCGCCGACTTTAAGGTCTGGCACTAGGGCATTAATTGCCTCCATTTGTGGGCGGATAACTTCGATTTTTCCATCGGTTGCATCCTCGAAGCCTTCGGTAAAGGCATCCTGAATATCTTCAGAATCGACGTCACGGACAAAATGAAGTACAAGCTGCCAGCTTTGATCTGCTGCTAATATTTTCTCAAAATCATCTGATGTTTCAGAAAGATAGAGACCAGCAACATAAACTTTAAAGCTCAAGAATGTTGCTTTCCTAAGGCCGATACCGTTAAGCATAAGATCAGTTTCAGCGACTGCCACCTTAGCCGGAAATTTTACGTCGGGACATGTAGCTGCAGAAGCCGATGCGCCAACCAAAAACGATGCTGCAATTAGGCCAGCCACCGTAAAGAGGTGCGCACACTTTAATATTTCTTTGATCAATTGCATGAAGCTATCCTAAACTTTTCAAGCTTTAACTTTTAGATAGCGATAGTAATTATTTCCGGTGAAATTACCGCCCGCCCCCAACAGTGGCACACTCGCTGTCATGCGTGCAAGCGTCTGATTTTATGTAACAGTGTCTGCCAGGCAGTGGTGCCGGGTCAGGTCGAAAATAATGAAAGAGAGCTTACACATGGTCGATCTAGTTTTAACATCACATAACTTAAAACGATGGATGTTCAGCACAACGCCAGCCCTGATCATGTTTATTTTGATGATGGTCCTATTACAATCCTGCGCGCCACCTAAAGATATATCCTCGGTATCAGTTAGGGCAGACCTTCCTGTGTTTAGGGACAGCATTATAGAACTGACCCAGCCAGGCGAAAATTTTAAGTTTGATTACTTTGAATCCACACAGGGCGGGCTTATTCGATTTGGTAAATCAATTATCAAGTCACCTAATGGTGTTATCATCATAGCTCCTGGTCAGTCGGAGTTTATTGAAAGCTACTTTGAGCTTACACGTGACCTAAACAGACGTAGTTTCAGTGTCTGGATAATGGATTGGAAGGGCCAAGGTGGTTCAAGTCACGCTCTTGACGACGATTCTCGGGCAATAAATGACTTCACAGGAGATCAAAGGGATCTGCGGCGATTTATATTAGAAATTGTGGATAACACTAGCGACTCCCCCACAATACTTTTGGCTCATTCCATGGGAGCCCATATAGCACTACGAATGTTGGAACAGGATTTCGATACAGTTGATATTGCGATCCTTACCGCACCAATGATCACTGTGGAAACAGGTTCATATCCGCATAGTATAAGCGCTTATCTGGCAGAAACAGTATCGAATTTAGGACTTGGCTGGTGGTATGTGCCAGGTCATTCAGCTTGGGAGCCCAATCCCGACTATCAACATACAGACAATCAAAATACCTCAGACCCTGACAGGTCTTTGTTAAAAGAATATTGGAGGTATAATAAACCGCACGCTCGTAAGTCATATGGAGTCACGTTTGACTGGTTTAATAATTATTCAAAATCCAGAGATTATATATTAGAAAATGAAACGTTATTAAATATTCGTGCAAACATTTTGATGACAGTTCCTATAATTGATGTATTAGTATCCCCAGAAGAGAGTCTTGATGCATGCAGTAAAATGTCTAGTTGTACGCATATAACATACAAAACTTCTCGTCATGAGATGTATTTAGAAAGAGATGAAATTCGCGACACATGGCTAAAGGACATTACCAAATGGATTAGAGAAAAATCATAGAGGACGGCGGGATCACAAGTACGTAGAACCTTTAATTGACTCTTCCGTTCTGGTCATACAACACAAACTCGCAGTTGTTTTTATGGCTGTTAGTTGGAAAGCGGAAGGTTGTGAGTCCAAAACCTACACCGGAAACCGCTCTATTTGGTTTCCATAAGAACAAGTCAGCGATCCGTGACATCGCCGATCGCCTAAATGGACAACATGTAATCGCCGATGCGGTGGCCAAGGCGGCAACCGCACAAATATCAAAGAGGGCGAGTTTGGCTTGGCGATGCGAGAGGAAGAATCATGGCTGGCGATTCGGTTTTTGTCGATCGGACATCGACACCACCGAAATTTATATTCCCTGCGAACTTTAACGTCGCAGGGCCCTTTATCGACAGCCACCTCGAAGCGGGGCGGGGCGTCGAGATCGCCATCCGCACCACCAACGGCAGCGAAGTCAGTTACGGCGAACTGGCGGCGAACGTCAACCGCACCGGCAATGCGTTACTCGGCATCGGCATGGCGCCGGGCGAACGCATGCTGATGATGGTCAAGGATTGCCCGGAATTCTTTTATCTCTTTTGGGGCGCGATCAAAGCCGGCATCGTGCCAATCCCGATCAACACCCTGTTTCGCACCGCCGATTATACTTATGTGCTTGAAGATTCGGGCTGTACGGCATGCGTCTACTCATCCGAGTTCGCTGACGAAGTGGTGCCCGCACTCGCCACCGCCAAGCCTGGCCCGGCGCACCGTCTGGTAGTTGATGGGGCCGGTGAGGGTGACGGCACGACTGTGATGTCGCTGATGTCCGCCGCTTCGGACAGCTTGCAGCCGGCGCTGACAAATGAATCAGACGATTGTTTTTGGCTTTATTCCTCGGGCACGACGGGCAAGCCGAAAGGCACCGTTCACGCGCATCGCAGCATGGTCGTGACGAGCGAATGTTTTGGAACTAACATCGTTGGAGTGCGACCCGACGATATTTGTTTTTCAGCGGCCAAGCTGTTTTTCGCTTACGGCATGGGCAATGGCATGGCGTTTCCTCTATGGACCGGCGCTACAACCGTTCTGCTGTCCAGCCGGCCGACACCGGACAACATTTTCGCGACCATCGAAAGGCACAAACCGACGGTCTTTTATGCCGTCCCGACGCTTTATGCGGCGCTCTTAAAGGCGCTCGATAGCGCTAACCCCGACCTCTCGTCATTGCGTCTCTGCATCTCCGCTGGCGAGGCACTGCCGGCCGATATCTATCACCGCTGGAAGCAACATGTCGGCGTCGATATTCTCGATGGCATCGGCTCGACTGAAGCCTTGCACATATTCATTTCAAACAGCCCCGACGATATTAAACCGGGCTATAGCGGCCGTGTGGTGTCGGGCTACCAGGCACGTATTCTGGGAACTGACGGTAATGAAGTGAAAGCGGGCGAGAGCGGCCAGCTGATGATCGCGGGCGGCTCAACCGCTAAATATTACTGGAACAGTCCTGAGAAGACCGCCACCACCATGGTCGAGGGCTGGCTCAATACAGGCGACACCTATATCCGCGACGAGGATGGCTACTATCTCTATTGCGGCCGCAACGACGATATGATGAAGGTCGGCGGCATCTGGTGTTCGCCTTTCGAGATAGAAGCCAAGCTGGTCGAGCATCCCAAGGTGCTGGAGGCGGCGGTAGTCGGGCGCGCCGACGAGGCCGAACTAATTAAGCCGGCCGCCTTCATCGTCCTCAACGACGCCGCCGACGGGGGCGACGAGACGGGCGAGGAATTGCTGCAACATTGCAAGCAAGGACTGGCGAAGTACAAGTATCCACGCTGGATCAACTTCGTCGAAAACCTACCGAAAACCGCGACGGGAAAAATTCAGCGCTTTAAATTGCGCTGATATATTTGCGCAAGTACTCAAGAAACAGCACTATAGATAATTAACCGTCGGCCTCTATCAAGTGCCTAATCGCCTCCTCTTCAGTAAGGTCCGGGTGTCGCGCCATCACGCTTCGTGCTACCGAGCGCCTTAAGTCGCCGATATCCTCGGATGGCTCGTTGCCCTGGGCTGAAACCTACAATGTGACTTATGTCCCCTTGTATGACGTTTCGTCGTGCCGGGATCAGTTGATAGCACGGACATTTATCATGTTACCGACTTTGCGATCGGTCAGTTTCCAGGAAGTGAAGACGTTCTGGAGGGAAGCTCGCTGGTTTGCTG
>CAZUXZ010000199.1:0-2821 GCA_964624055.1 uncultured Rhizobiaceae bacterium
TATTTAATTTGTATTTTATTATACGTTGGCGTACTTTATTGGTTTCCTCTTGTACACTTCTAACTATTATTGGGGGGCCCTGTCTATTACTGCGCCACCCTCTTTTATAATCAACTTAAAAATCTACGTAAAAAGTCTAACGCATTTAATGACATCCGAGTTCTATCAGGAATACCATATCCAGCAAAATTATAGGATTTCCTTGCAAATCTTTTCCCATCAGTGATGGAAATAAAAGTTTGACCTTTACTAAGATTTTCAACATGTTCTTCTTGTAATACAATTGCATGAATTGCTAACCCTATTTCAGATTTCGATTTCTCGCGAATCATTAACGCCATTTGATCTGCCATTTCAGGAGAACCCTCTTTTAATGTCTTATAATTCGGAATCGTACGAAAAACTTGTGAATCTTCTAGATCATGATTCACAGTTAATCCTTCAAAAACCTGATTTCCTGAAGCATCAAAAAGCATCTGTGAAGCAATACCACCAGTTACATCCTCGCATAAAGACAACGATATTTTGTTTTCAGACAACAATTTCGCAACTATCCCTGGCAATGTTTCATCATCTTCTCCGAAAATATTATTCCCCAACAAATCCCGGATTTCTTTCTCAATTGGACGAATTAAATCGTCAGCTTCAGTTAAACTTTTAACTTTAGCAGTTATTCTAATATCAACCTGCCCAGGATGCGCCAGGACTCCAACTGTAGGATTTTTTGAATTAGCAATCAAATCACCAATTTTATCATCCACTGCGCTCTCTCCAATATCTGCGACTTTAAGAATTTTATAAGTAATCATTTGTTGTAGGTTGAATTTTTTGCGCAAATATGGAGCAACTTCATTATCAAAAAGCCATTTCATTTCAAATGGCACGCCAGGCAAAGCAATCACAACTGATTCCTTGTGTTCTGAAAAAAATGCAGGTGCAGTACCATTGGGGTTTTTAATCGGGATAGATCCTTTAGGTATATCAGCTTGCCGTGAATTATTAGATGTCATTATTAATCCACGACTTTGGAATCGTTCATCAATTTGTTTTACAAGCCCAGGGTCTCTTACTAAGTCTACGTGCAAAACTTCTGCTATGATTTCCCGGGTAATATCATCTTGAGTAGGACCTAATCCTCCACCAGCAATTACCACATCAGAACGATTAATAGCCCTAGAAAGCTCTTCATTCATTCGTTCAGGATTATCGCCTACTGTAGTTTTGTAGTACAAGTCAACACCTAAATCAGTCAATCTTTGAGCAATCCAAGATGCATTCGTATCAACAATTTGCCCTAACAACAATTCAGACCCTATAGAAATAATTTCTGCTTTTACCAAAACTAAACTTCTCTCTCAAAATCTATCAAACTGTTTATTACCGGCAAAACTTTTTCAGACACTCTCTCACATTCTTCTAAATGAGGAAATCCAGAAAGAATAAATTCATCAATTCCTAACTTCCAATATTGTAAAATTTCTTGTGCAACTTGTTGATAAGACCCAACAATAGCTGTACCGCAATTGACTCGAACTTCAGAAATTCCATTCCATAGTCTTGCAGATAATTTGTGATCATCTGCAAACTTGACTTGTGCTTTATGACCCACCATAGCACTCCCTTGAACAGATTCTTTTCGTTGGGATTTTACTAAGTCTGTAGCCTCAGACAACAAGTCTTTGGAAGCTTCCCATGCTTGCTCTTCAGTTTCACGAGCAATAATATGTGTCCTAAGCCCGAAACTTAGTAATCTTCCACTAGAAGTTGCACTTTCGTTTGCACGAGTTATTAATTCTCTAATTTTTTCTATAGGTTGAATCCACATCAACAGTACATCTGCATGTGCACCAGCAAGATTTATAGCATTGGGAGATGCTCCTCCTAAATAAATATTGGGCCCATGTCCCTTAGGCCTTGGAGAGCAAATCGCATTATATAAATTGACATATTCTCCACGAAAATTCACAGGAGCACTAGAAGTCCACATCTTTCTGCAAGCCATTAATAACTCTTCGGCACGATCATATCTCCCTGAATGATCTAAAATCTCTCCGAACCTATCTACATCTCCTTGAATCCCTCCAGGGACCAAATTAATATCTAATCTGGAATCACTAATATTGTCGAAGGCAGCCGCCATTTGAGCAAACAATCCAGTAGAAATGTAACCAGGACGTACAGCAATCAAAAATCTGATTTTTTGTGTAATAGCCATCAATGCAGTAGCTGTAGTCCAAGTCTCAGCAAGAGGAGAATTTTCCTCAAACATACCATTCGAAAATCTTGTGGGAATTAACATCGAATAAAATTCCGATTGTTCGGCCATTCTAACAATTTCACTTAGATAACCAAAAGTAGGAGGTCTCTCAGGCTTAATGGTTCCAATATGTTCCCCGTCTCCATCAATAGGAATAAACCAATCAAACTTGGGCTTAGGACGCGCACATCCTTTTTTCAACATTTACTCCTCTGACTTCCAAGATGATTTCCAACGATCTACCGCAGCTTGAGCTCTCGGGCTAATTGCTCTCTGTACCGACACATTTAGTAATGATGGTCTATTAAATTTCAATGCTCTTTCAAGAGCATCTGGAAGCTCCTCAATATGTTCGACATGTTCTCCATAACCGCCAAGCGAACGTACTAATTGGTCATACTTACTTGGTAACAAATCAGTTGCAACGGAACGATCATATAATTGTAACTGAATCTGCCTGTCTATTCCCCATGCAGAATCATTACCTAAAACACATACTATTGGTAAATTATGTCTAACAGCCGTATCAAATTCAAAACCATTAAATCCAAATGATCCATCTCC
>CAZUXZ010000200.1:0-26006 GCA_964624055.1 uncultured Rhizobiaceae bacterium
GGCCCGAATCCCTCAGGTCCTAGGCCTTCTGGTCCGAATCCTTCAGGTCCTAAGCCTTCTGGCCCGAATCCCTCAGGTCCAAATCCTTCTGGTCCGAATCCCTCCGGCCCGAATCCCTCAGGTCCAAGACCTTCTGGCCCAAATCCCTCCGGTCCAGCACCCTCGGGTCCAAAGCCTTCTGGCCCGAACCCCTCGGGCCCGGTACCCTCAGGACCTATGCCTTCACCGGGAACTAATCTGCCCTCAGGTCCAAATTCACTTTCCTGCTCAGACAGTTGTTCTTTAGGTGCATCCGGGTCGATGGATGCCAATTCATCTTCTGTGAGGATTTCATCCTCGGGTGAAGGGTTGTCTTCAACACCCAAAGCCTCCGCGGATTCTTGAGGTGTTCCTCCTGCAGCCTCTGCAGAGTCATTCTCACCGTCCGTCGGTGTATTCTGACCTCCGCCATCGTTCGTATCTTGATCCCTCGCACTTCTCTCTGCAGTGGAGGTGCTAGCGGGTGATGCCGTAGAACTAGAGAGCAGGCTATTTACAGCGCCGTATAAGGTCCCTGCTTGCGAAGCAGTAACGGTGATTGTGGGGGAAGGCGCTTCAAACACACTTGACACCGCCGTAGTTTGCCATGCGTTGTTTAGTGTAATGGACGAAGTTTGGGTACTTACCGTGACAGCGCCAGTCACGGCTGCTTGACCGGGATCAGGCAGTATTGTCACCGTATTTAGGTCACCCTCTGCCGCCGCCTTGCCGGCTACTTTAGTGCCCCGAATGCCGAGCGTCGCAACCGGCGTGTTGACTACCATTTCGTCGGGATTGTGTGCGGCTATTTCGCCCGAAACGAATACGAAAACGCCCTGCACCACTGAGAAAGAAGACGATCCCTCCATAGTAGTCGGGTCGAAGATCAATTCGTCGAGCACCATGCGGCCTTCTTCGCCAAGAGAGAATTCCGTCTCGTCGATGAACACCACAGCCACTGCACCGCCAGCGCCTGTTTCTAGAATATCACCTTGAAAGACTGAAGAATCTTTGTTCAAGTTAATCGTCGTGCCGTCGACCCCCGTCGCGGTCACTTCTCCGACCACTTCGTCGACACGGCCGATGGGGGTCTTTGCTAAGCTGTCTCCGTTTTGTGCATATTGTCCCGGTGCAATCGGCCCAGCTAGGGCGGACACCAAATCATAGGGTAGCAGAGAGCCACCCTCAGTCATCAGATCAGCGTGTACCGGGGAATCGAAATAATCGATGATGATGTATTGGGTGCCGTCCGGTCCCGTAATCAAAAGATTGGCGCCGGAACGATCGAAATTCGCCTCGAGAAGCATGGTGCCGCCCGGCACGACGATCTGCTTGTCGCCATCACTGAAAAGGGGGATCGGCGCACTGCTCGACGCGCCGAAAATTTCCGGCGAGGCGGAGGCGAAAAAATATTTTCCTTGCTCGATGCTCACGCTGCTCTACTCAGCCTACGGCAAACGAAGTGCGAGCCGACAATTACGAATTTTACAAGAACGGCAGCCCATCAGAATACAAGCGTAACATAAATAAACATAATTTGGAGATAAGTTAGGTTGGGATTGCAACGATTTAGGAGATTCAAAGCCAAAACTTTAGCCGGTATTGCGGAGCGGTAGATTAGTCTTCTCCGAGAAATTTTTAAACTTGATCCTGGAAAATTACGAAAGTCGACTTGAATAGATATAGTCATTGTAGCCCGCTTTGAGAACACACTCCTCCTCGCCGCACACCGCAAGCGCTTTTAAAGTCTTGATGGAAATGTCGCGCAAGTCCTCATCCGCGTTTAGTTGCCGAGTGACGTGGAGGCTGGAAACATCGGGCAATTGGATATCTAATAGAATTATATCCAGGCGATGCTCGCGAAACCTATGTGGTGACTCCATGGAAACCCTCTATATATAGGACTTGGGACTGGACGCGGACGGCGTGTGCCATCAGGGCGTCGAAGTCGAAAGCATAGCGTTTACAAACAAATTGTGGATATTCGCCTTCGGCGAGACGTAGAAGTGCTCGCCGAAGCGAAATGAAGGATCAGTCCGCGAGTGCCTCGCGGGCGGCCGCCACCACTGCGTCGGCGGTGATGCCAAAATGGGCGTACAGATCGCCCGCCGGGGCCGAAGCACCAAAACTCTGCATGCCAATTACGATGCCATTCGCATCGAGATAGCGCTCCCAACCGAAGGGCACTGCCGCTTCGATAGCGATTCGGAGTTTGCCAGGTACGAGCACCTCATCGCGATAGGCTTGGTCCTCGGTGTCGAACAACTCCCAGCAGGGAAGCGAGACTATGCGGGTCGGGTACCCCTCGTTTTCCAATCGTGCCCGTGCTTCCACTGCTAGGGTGACCTCCGAGCCGGTCGCGAGTAGGACGATTTCCGGCGCGCCGCTGGCGGCGTCAAATAGCACATAACCGCCCCGCGCTGAGAGATTCTCATCGCAATGCTTAACGCGTTGCGTAGGCAGTCCTTGGCGGCTCAAGGCAAGAATTGAGGGACCCGTTCGGTTCTCCAGCGCCGCCTGCCAACATTCAACTGTTTCCACAGCGTCCGCCGGGCGAAACAGTTTCAGATTGGGCATAGCGCGCAAGCTGGCTATGTGCTCTACCGGTTGGTGGGTAGGACCGTCCTCGCCCAGACCGATCGAATCATGAGTCATGACGTAGATCACCCGCTGTTTCATCAACGCGGAGAGGCGGATCGCCGGGCGGCAATAATCCGAGAATATCAGGAACGTGCCGCCATAGGGGATACAGCCACCGTGCAGCGCCATGCCGTTCATCGCCGCGGCCATACCATGCTCGCGCACACCATAATGAATATAGTTTCCGCTGAAATCCTCTGGGGTGACTGGCTGCATGCTAGCGGCGCGGGTGCCGTTGGAGCCGCTGAGATCGGCCGAGCCACCAGTCAGTTCGGGCATTATTTGGGTCAGCACTTCGAGGGTCTTCTGACCCGCCACGCGGCTCGCAATTTTGGGACGCTCGGTGGCAAGCGTGCGCTTGAAATCATTGATGGCGTCTGTCCAGCCTACCGGCAGGTCGCCGCGCGTGATGCGCTCAAACTCTGTCCGGATCTTGGCATCCATAATATCCAGTCTTTCTCGCCACGCGGCATGTTGTTCGGCTCGCGCTGCGCCAGTCTGGCGCCAGCGGGCAAGAATATCTGTCGGCACGGTGAAGGGCGCATGGGGCCAGCCAAGATTTTCCCGCGTGCCGGCAACCTCCTCTTTGCCTAGGGGAGCACCATGGCTCGTTTCCGATCCCTCCTTGGTCGGTGCTCCGAAGCCTATCTTTGTGCGGCAGACTATCAGCGCGGGCTTGCTGGTGGCATTCGCTGTCTTGATCGCCTCGTCCAAGGCAGAGGGGTCGTGACCGTCGGAATCGAAGGTGTCCCAGCCGAGCGCCGCTGCCCGCTGCTTGGCGTCGTCGGACATGGTGAGACTTATCGCCCCATCTATGGAAATTTCGTTACTGTCGTAAAGCACAGTCAGCTTGCTGAGGCGGAGATGACCAGCTAGCGACATCGCCTCATGGCTTATGCCTTCCATCAGATCACCGTCCCCCGCCAGCACATAGGTGCGGTGATCGACTAATGCGTCGCTGAAACGCTCTGCAAGCAAGCGTTCCGCCAGCGCCATGCCGACTGCGGTGGCGAGACCCTGGCCAAGCGGCCCAGTGGTGGTCTCAATCCCCGCGGCGGCGCCGAATTCGGGATGTCCCGCGGTGCGACTGCCGAGCTGTCGGAATGCGCGGATCTGATCCATGTCGATATCGGGGTAGCCGCAGAGATAAAGCAGCGAATAAAGCAGCATCGAGCCATGCCCGGCGGATAGCACGAAACGATCGCGGTCCGGCCAAGCGGGATGCGCGGGGTCATGCTTGAGAAAGCGTGCATAAAGCACGGTCGCCACGTCGGCAGCGCCGAGCGGCATGCCGGGGTGGCCCGATTTGGCCGCCTCCACGGCATCTATAGAGAGGGCGCGTATGGCATTCGCCATGTCCCGGTGAGCGAGAGCGTCCTGATCCGAAGGCGTTACCGAACCCGTCATGTTTCTTGGACCTGCTGTCAAAATTCTGATCGCGCGGCGTATGCCTTTAACACACGCGATGAGGCACCATGACGAGGCGCAGCGGGAGCGTCAACAGGCTGTGTCTTCGACCCTAAATAGTTGACTGACATGGCCGCCTAGTCTAAGTGTCTAGGGGTGAGAAGTCAGTTTCGGATTTTAGGCCAACACGCTGAAAATAATAAATTATGCCGAATCTTGATGAATCCGTAGTGCGTCTAGGGGAAGCCGTCGAACAGTTGACGCGGGCGCTTGAGAACGGCGAGGCGAAAGGTAGCAACGGGCAGGCAAGCGGCCTCGCCGAGTCGCTTCGCACGGTTCAGAAGGAGCGTGACGAACTTCATAGAGATCTGGAAAGCTTGCGCACCGAACACCGTAAATCCGGCAGTGCCCTGCGCGATGCCCAGGAG
Source organism: uncultured Rhizobiaceae bacterium (assembly GCA_964624055.1). Classification (GTDB taxonomy): domain Bacteria; phylum Pseudomonadota; class Alphaproteobacteria; order UBA828; family UBA828; genus PTKB01. Next base: position 4,494 of record CAZUXZ010000200.1, read on the forward strand.
AATTACGCTGCCATGCAAGTGGTCAGCGAGGCCGTCGCTGGTAGGCTTGACGGCGCAATAGACGAGCTAAAAGACTTGCTCAAGCAATAAGTGCGGGGATATATGGCGCAGCTAAACGTTCCCATCCATGGCCGCAATTACCCCCTCGTCTGCGACGACGGCCAGGAGGAGCATGTCTCTCGCCTTGCCGCCTATATTGACAAACGGGCGAGCGAAATTGCAGAGACTGTCGGTCAGGTGGCTGAGGGCCGGCTTTTGGTGATGACTAGCCTTTTTATCGCTGACGAGTTGCAAGAAGCCTATGACGAGATGGAGCGCCTCCAAATTGAGGCGAAAAACTCCGAAGACGCCATCCGCGACGAAACCCGCGAAAGAATAGAATCCAAGGTCGCGCCGGTAGTGGAATCACTAGCGCTGCGCATAGAAAATATTGCTGCCGACCTGGAGAAAGATTAGGTTCTGCGTGGGCGGTTGCTGCGGAGCGCGACGCGCCGTAGTTTCCCGGGGCCAATGAGTTCCTCTAGGGAGCTGTCCCTGCCGGAGCCGTGGTTTCGGTATACGGCGCCCACCTGCTTTGCAGGCCTAGAGGAAACTTGCAGTGTGGCGGCTGCTGCGGCACCGCCCACCCTATTTTTCAACGATATCTTTTGCTGTGACTGAAGCGGACGACGTTGGGAGAGCGAAGAGCGCACTCCGCGAGTATGCTAGCGCCCGAAGGCGCCTCGCCCACCGGCAGAGCGGTCCAGGTGCCGGGGTCCGCGCTACCGATCATTTTCTCGCCAATGTACCGGTTGCCCCGGGCGAAATCGTCTCCGGTTATTGGCCTGTTCGCGAGGAATTCGACGTAATGCCGCTGCTACGTCGACTGTCAGGCGCCGGATATTGTTGTGCTCTGCCCTATGTTGACAAAAAGCGCCACGCGCTAGTCTTTCGCGAATGGCGGCCCGGTACGACGATGCTTGAGGGACTGTTCCGCATTCCCGAACCGACCGAGGCGGCGGCGGTGTTGATGCCGACCCTCCTGCTCGTACCGCTCCTGGCTTATGACGCAGAAGGCTTTCGCCTCGGCTATGGCGGTGGATATTATGACAAGGCGTTGGCCGAGTTGCGTGCTGCTGGAGGACGGGTACTCGCCATTGGAATGGCCTTTGCCGAGCAGATGGTCGAGCGGGTACCCCATGGCGAGATGGACGAACGGATGGACTGGATTGTAACCGAGCAGGGTGCCATGCCGTTTGGCATAGAAGCCAGAAAGGAAGAGTTATGAAAATTCTCATGTGCGGCGACGTTATGGCGCGGGCGGGGCGCGAGGCGGTGAGCGAGCACCTGCCTGCCTTGCGTCAGTCGCTCGGGCTCGATTTTGTCCTCGTCAATGGCGAAAATTCTGCCGGTGGCTTTGGCATCACCGGCAAAATTTGCCAGTCTTTTTATCAGATTGGGGTTGACGCCATTACGCTCGGAAATCACGCCTGGGACCAGCGCGAGGCAATTTCCTATATTGAGGGTGACGCGAAACTTATTCGCCCGATCAATTGTCCACCTGACACACCCGGGCGTGGCAGTGCCCTTTTTACTCTTGCCGATGGACGAAAAGTTCTTGTCGTACAGGTCATTTGCCGCCTGTTTATGGATGCAATGGACGATCCGTTCCGAACATTGGAGGCGGCGCTCGCGCCATACCGATTGGGTGCTTCGGTTGATGCAGTCATCGTCGACATCCATGGCGAGGCGAGCAGCGAGAAGCAGGCGCTTGGGCGTTTCGTCGATGGCCGCGCCTCGCTCGCCGCTGGCACTCACACGCATGTACCGACTGCGGATCACATGATCCTCCCCGGAGGAACGGCTTATATAACCGATATTGGGATGTGCGGCGCCTATAATTCGATCATTGGCATGGACATCAATTCTGTCATTGAGCGCTTCATCCGGAAGATGCCGGGCAAGCGCTGGGAGCCGGTGAACGACGAAGGCACATTGGCGGCAGTCTATGTCGAGACGGACAATAAGACGGGCTTGGCGACAAAGGTTGCGCCGGTGCGCCTTGGTGGCGTGTTGTCGCAAGCCTCGATCGATTGAATTTACCGCTTATTTGCGCTCGTTGGTCGCGAGCGGGGCAAGAGGAATCCCCTCCATGCCTGGTGGCGCCGCCATCGGCTTTGTGTTTTCCGCAGCGAGCCGCTTGCTTTCGTCGATTGTCGCCACGGCGCTTGCCATGTCGATCTCTACCACTCGGTTGATCGCGCTCACCGTCGCCAATAGGCGTGCCGCGTCGTCGCCGCAATGTTCAATGGCGAGCTCCACTAGTATCTTCAGCACATGTCCATAGGCGCCAAGATACCAGCGCGGCTCGAGCCCGGCCTTTTCATGCGCCTGGCCCATGCGGCTGACACGGGCGAAGTAGCCTTCGTCGAACTGGCAGGAGAAGAGATTTAACAGATGCTGGCCCTGCTCGCGGCGTAGGCACGCAATGCCCTCGGCGCTTTGCGTCAGGAGGCGCATCTCTGGCCAGGCCATGACATATTGCAGAAACTCGGCTATGACATCGTCGATGCGCGTCTCGACCACCGGACGAAATTCGGCCAGCAGCAGGCGCGTCTCCAAATCCAGCTGTGGGTTCGTGAGACTCTCCTTCTCCGCCGCTTCCGCTATCTCATTGCTCTTTCCGCGCGCCGCCATATCTTCTCCAGCAGGTGGTGGTCCTTGTTCCGAAATTCTACGGCGTTATGATTTCGGAGCGGTTGGTGAATATTTAACACCAAGGTGAGCCGTGCAACCATATTCAAACTATCTTCTAACGGGAGCATTATAGGCGTGACCGAAAATAGCGATGCCGGCGAGAAAAGCTGGGATGCAACGCTCTATGATCAATCCTTCGGCTTTATCGCTGATTTCGGCGCTGGGCTTTTGGATTTGCTGGCTCCCGTCGCAGGCGAGCACGTTATCGACCTCGGCTGTGGCATCGGCCAGCTCACCGCTGGCATCGCGGCGCGTGGGGCCGAGGTGGTCGGCGTCGACGCTAATCCGGAGATGATCGCGCTAGCTCGGCAAAAACACCCTGATCTTAATTTCATCTGCGCCTCGGGCGAGGATTTTTCACTACCCGAGCAGGCCGACGGGGTGTTTTCTAATGCTGCGCTGCATTGGATGAAACAGCCGGAACTAGTGATCGCTAGCGTTAAGCGGGCGCTAAAGCCGGGTGGCCGCTTCGTTGCCGAGATGGGTGCTCACCGCAATGTAGTCACCATCACCGAGGCGCTTTACAGGGCGCTTGAGGAACAGTCTATCCCACGTGAGGCGGTCGAATTCCCGTGGTATTTTCCGCGTACCTCCGCCTATGTCGCACTCCTGGAAGCCGGCGGCTTCAACGTGACGAATTTCGCCTATTTTGCTCGCCCTACGCCGCTTGATAACTGTCCTAATGGCTTAAGCGATTGGATCCGCATGTTTGGCAGCGATTTTCTGGCCGCAGCGCCAGAAGGTGGCCAAGCTAAACTAATGGCGCGCACGGAAGAGCTGTGCCGCGACCATCTTTGCCCCGACGGTCGCTGGGTGACGGATTACACCCGTCTCCGGTTCCGCGCCGAGCTCTGGGTCGATTAGGAGCGGGCCAACGTGAAAATCATTGTTACCGCTTGCGCAGCGCTCAGTCTGGCGGTTCTGTTTACATTCGTGGCCCTCTCCGCTTTGCGCGCATATGAGGCAACGACCGGCGTCGCACTGCACGAGGCCTGTGGGGGTGTCGCACCGCACGTTTGCCTTTCTTACCTGGCCGGCATTGCGGATATGCATGAGGTTGGGCTAGCTGGTGGCGACACGCCGCTGTTTTGCCCGCGCTTGGAGGAGCTGGAGAAGATCGGACGCGGCGTCTGGCTCTATTACGAGCAGAATCCAGATGCTCTCGAACAACCCGCCGCGCTCGGCGCGATCCAAGCTTTGGCGCTCATGTTCCCTTGCGAATGAGCCATTTTTGCCCCATTTCGGCCACATTACTCCAATATTGCTAAGGCTGTGAAATTACACGGGATTTGGTATGTTAGCGAATCTACACTACTAAATACCGTATAGAGGCTGTCATGGCTGGACATTCAAAATGGGCCAACATTCAACATCGCAAAGGGGCCCAGGACGCGAAGCGCGCCAAACGCAATGCCAAATTGGTGCGCGAGATCATCGTCTCCGCGCGCCAAGGCACGCCGGACCCGGATCACAATGCACGTCTGCGTAGCGCGATTGCCGCCGCTAAGGCGCAGAGCGTGCCCAAAGAAAATATTGAGCGCGTGCTCAAAAAAGCCCAGGGCGGCGAAGACAGCGAAAATTACGACGAACTGCGCTATGAGGGTTTCGGCCCCGGCGGTGTCGCGCTCCTGGTTGATGCTATGACCGACAATCGCAACCGTACGGCGGCGGAAGTGCGCTCCATCTTTAATAAGCATGGCGGCGCGCTTGGCGAGAGCGGCAGCGTCAATTACATGTTCGAGCGTATCGGCTCAATCCATTATCCGAGGGAGGTCGCAAGCGCAGACGTTATGTTTGAGGCTGCGCTCGAGGCGGGAGCGAGCGATTGCGATTCCGATGATGACGGCCACGAGGTTTCCAGCGCGCCGGAGGATTTCGGCGATGTCAGCGAAGCCCTAAGTGCGCGCTTCGGCAGCCCGGACAATGCCGGACTCGCCTGGAAACCGCAGACCAATATCTCGATCGGCGAGAAGGCGGCGGAGACGCTCTTTAATCTGATGGAAGCGCTCGACGATTGCGACGATGTGCAGAGCGTCTCGGCCAATTTCGAGGTTAGCGACGAAATAATGCAGAAGCTCTCCGCATGAACGCAGCCAAGCGTTATATCGGGCTTGATCCGGGTCTGCGCGCGACCGGTTGGGGCGCGATCGAGGCAGAGGACAATCGTCTTCGCCATCTCGCCAACGGTTCGGTGAAGACCGACCCGGCGCTGGATATCGCTGAGCGTCTGCGGCAATTGCATGAGGGTCTCGCCAAGGTCTTGGCCAAATGGTCGCCCGACGCAGCGGCAGTAGAGGAGACCTTCGTCAACTGCAATGCGCGGTCGACGCTGAAGCTTGGCTTGGCGCGTGGCGTGGTTCTATTGGCCCCCGCCCTTGCCGGTCTCCCGGTCAACGAATATTCACCCAACAAGATTAAGAAATCTGTCGTCGGCGCCGGGCATGCTGAAAAGGCACAGGTCGGTGTCATGGTGCGCCATCTGTTGCCAGGTTGTGTTCCAGCGGACGCGGATTCTACCGATGCGCTGGCAGTGGCGATTTGTCATGCCCATTATGCCGCGACGGGCCAGCACTGGTCGCAGCTTCGCGCCAAGGCCGTCTGAGGCAGCGCGGTATGATTGCAAAACTGAGCGGCAAGTTGGATTCGATAGGCGATGGTTGGGCGGTGATCGACGTTGGTGGCGTCGGCTATCACGTGTTTTGCGCTGGGCGCACGCTCGCGGCACTGCCCACACCTGGCACGTCAATTTCGCTCGAAATCGAAACAGTGGTGCGTGAGGATCAATTCCACCTATACGGCTTTCTCGATGCCCATGAGCGCGAGTGGTTCCGTCTCTTGCGCAAGGTGCAGAGCGTCGGCGCGAAAATGGCACTTGCCATTCTTGGCCTGTTGTCACCGGAGGATTTGACCCTCGCGATTACCGCGCGCGACCGCGCCTCGCTCACCCGGGTGTCCGGCGTTGGCCCCAAGCTCGCCGACCGGCTGCTGACTGAGTTGAAGGATAAGGCGCCCGTGGATGGTGTGGCGTTCGCCCTCGGTGGCGGGGCTGCTATGGGCGCGCCACAAGGGTCCGCCACTGGAGACGCGGTCTCTGCGTTGGTCAATCTCGGCTACCGCCAGAGCGAGGCGTTCGGCGCAGTGGCCGGCGCGGCGCGGGAATTTGGAGATGATGCCAGTATTGAGGTGCTGATCCAGGCTGGACTGAAGGAGCTGGGCGCATGAGCGAGAAGCGCGTTGTCTCCGCAGAGGTCGGCGCAGGCGATGGCGCGGAGGTCGCTCTCCGGCCGCAGACCTTGGACGAGTTCATTGGCCAGCCCGGTATTTGCGAGAATTTGCAAATTTTTGTGGCGGCCGCGCGCAGCAGAGGCGAGGCGCTCGATCATGTGCTGTTTTACGGCCCCCCCGGGCTTGGCAAAACAACGCTAGCGCAAATTGTTGCGCGCGAGCTTGGCGTTGGCTTCCGCGCGACATCTGGCCCAGTAATCGCCCGCGCCGGCGATCTTGCGGCAATCCTGACCAATCTCAATCCGCGTGATGTACTGTTTATAGACGAAATTCACCGCCTTAATCCTGCGGTCGAGGAAATCCTTTATCCCGCCCTTGAAGACCGACAACTCGATCTCATTATTGGCGAAGGTCCGGCAGCGCGCTCGGTGCGCATTGATCTGCCGCCTTTCACCCTGGTCGGCGCGACAACCCGCACCGGGTTGGTGACAACGCCTTTGCGTGAGCGTTTCGGCATTCCACTTCGGCTCAATTTCTATGGCGCCGAGGATCTCGAGAAAATCGTCCGGCGCAATGCGCGGAAACTCCGTTTCGACCTTACCGACGAAGGCGCTCGGGAGATCGGGCGCCGCTCGCGCGGCACGCCCCGGATCGCAGTACGCCTTCTACGCCGAGTGCGCGATTTCGCTGCCATCGCTGGTGGTGCGCAAGTTGATGCCGAGGCGGCGAACAATTCGCTTAGTCGTCTTGAAGTCGATCAACGTGGCCTTGATTCCCTGGACCGGCGATATCTTCTCTGCATCGCGCAGAATTATGGCGGCGGGCCAGTCGGCGTCGAGACCATCGCGGCGGCGCTCTCGGAGCAGCGCGACGCTCTTGAGGAGGTGATCGAGCCCTTTCTCATCCAACAGGGCCTAGTGCAGCGCACGCCACGCGGCCGGGCGTTGACGGCTCATGGCTTCCGCCATCTCGGCCTAGATGCGCCGAAGCCGGACACGCCCCTTCTCGAACTGTTGGAGGAGGGCAGCGATGAGTAGTAGCGCGGGCGGTGCACCGATGATCAAAGCCAAGTCGAGTATTGCCGGGCATTTCGCCGGCAGCGCCTTCGTCTATCCCTTGCGCGTCTTTTACGAGGACACCGATGCGGCAGGGGTTGTGTATTACGCAAATTATCTGAAATTCATAGAGCGCGCCCGCACTGAGATGATGCGCGCTGCTGGCATAGACCACAGCTCGTTGCGCAAATGCGAGGGCGTAATCTTCATGGTCAAACGTTGCGCGCTCAATTACCGCAAGCCTGCGCGGCTCGACGATTGGCTTGAAATCCACACCCGTGTCACTGCACTCAAGGGCGCCAGCCTGGAAGCGGAGCAAAGCGTGTTGAAAGAAGGCCAGTTGCTGGTGCAAGCGGACTTGCGCCTCGCTTGTATTCACGAGAGTGGCACGCCGGTGCGGTTTCCGGCGGGTATCCGCGCTGCGCTCGAAAGCTTGAATAATCGATCGCAACACATCGGAGCTGGTTCCTGAACGATGGAAAACGAACTCGTCACCGCCATGGAAATAGGGGCTGGCGCTGTGGCCCACAGCTTGTCGCCCTGGGAGCTCTTTATCCAGGCCGACATCATCGTCAAGGCGGTAATCATTTTGTTGATTGTCTGTTCCTTTTGGAGTTGGGCGATCATCTTCGAGAAAGTGACAAGATTTCGCCGAATCTCCCGCCAGGCAACAGCCTTCGAAAACGATTTCTGGTCCGGTGGCTCGCTGCAGCAACTTTACGACGGCATCCAGAATCAGGGAACTCATCCCATGTCGCGCCTATTCGCCTCGGCGATGCAGGAATGGCAGCGCTTTTCAGAGGGAGGCAATCAGCGACTCGAAGTTTCCCGTCTAGAAGGTCTGCAGCGGCGTATTGCCCATGCCATGGATGTGACCCTTGATCGCGAACTCGACCAGATGCAAAAATATCTCGGTTTTCTTGCTACCGTTGGTTCGACGGCACCCTTTGTTGGCCTGTTTGGCACGGTGTGGGGCATAATGAACAGCTTCCAGTCGATCGCTGCCAGCAAGGATACCTCTCTTGCTGTTGTCGCGCCGGGCATCGCTGAGGCGCTGTTCGCCACCGCTCTTGGCCTCGTCGCTGCTATCCCCTCAGTAGTCGCCTATAACAAGTTGAGCAGTGATCTCGAACGCTATAGCGGTCGCCTTGAATCGTTCGGTACCGAGTTCCGATCGCTGATGTCACGCCAGCTTGAGGAGCGTGTCACCTAGTGGCCACAGAATTGCATGGTGCGAGTCGCCGGGGTCGGCGTCATCGACCGCCGATGAGCCAGATCAATGTCACTCCGTTCGTTGACGTGATGCTGGTTCTGCTGGTGATTTTCATGATCACCGCGCCGCTCTTGACGGTTGGTGTTCAGGTCGACTTGCCGGAAACCGAGGCCGGTGCGATCAGCGGTGATGATGAGCCGCTCGCTATCACCATTACCAAGGAAAATGTCATTCTTCTGCAAGAAACTAAGGTGCAGCTTGGCGAGTTGGTGCCGAAGCTGATGGCGATCTCGGAGCGCCGTAAGGATATACGCATTTTCGTGCGCGCTGACACGGAGCTGGCTTATGGTCGCGTGATGGAAGTCATGGGTACGGTGAACCGGGCTGGCTTCAATAAGGTCGCTCTCGTCACCAAAATTGATAAGGGGGAGCAGTAACGACTATGGGCCGGCGCGGTTGGATATTTTCCAGTGTGCTGCATGTTAGTGTCGTTGTCGCGGCAGTGCTCGGCCTACCGTCCCTGTTCGACGGAAACTCCGAGGTCGTTGAGGAAAGCATCGTCGTTTCCATGATTGCCGAGGAGGATGTTGCTGGCATCCGGCAGCGCGAGCCAGAACCCAAACTGGAAGAGGCATCTGAACCTGAGCCTGAGCTTGAACTCGAACCGTTGGTCGAAGAAGTGTCAGAGCCGGAGTTGGAACCGGTAAAGGCGAAGGACCTGGAATTGCGACCGCTAGAGCCCGAGCCGATTGAAGTGAAAATGCCCGAACCTCCACCGCCACCAGAGCCAGAATATGCTGCGGTTGAGCCGAAACTACTGCCCGAACCTAAGCCCGAAGTCCTTCCTGAACCAAAGCTGGTGGTGGAGGAAAAACTACCCGAGCCGCCATTGCCGAAACCAGAGTCGAAATCAGAACCGGAGCTCGAGCCGTTCCCCAAACCCCTGGCGCAAGTGCCGAGACCCGTTGTCAAACCGAAACCGAGTTTCGATTCGTTACTGAAGAGTGTGGCCAAAGAAGAGATAGAACCGGAGCCGCGTTCTGAGCCCGAGCCCGCATTTGACAGATTGCTCGCCAGTGTTGCAGTTGAGCCGGCGCCAAAGGTCCACGAACCTGACCGGCCACGGCCGGTGCGATCGATGTCGCCGGCCCTTTCGAACCAGATTGCGGCAGTGATCAAGGATCGCGTGGAGGCCAATTGGAGCGTGCCGGCAGGTGTGCGCGATGCAGGCGACTTAGTGGTGAATATTCGTATCCGTCTAGGGCGAGATGGAGCGGTACAGAGCGCGGACATTCTTGATGCCGACTATGCCGCGGACTCGAATTTTCGCACCATGGCAGAAAGCGCCAGACGTGCGGTTCAGAAGGCGAGTCCCATCAAGGCGTTGCGGCGCTTTGGCGATGACTATAATGAATGGCGCGATGTGACGATGACGTTTCGTCCGCCGGTGTGAGAAGTGAGTTTAGACACGGCGAAATTGGCGAGCTAATGACAATGCGGAGTGAAAGCGCATGAGTTTATTCAAGGATAAGGAAAGGAGGCGTTTGTATCGTTGCGTGGTGGGACCATGGATCGCTGTCTCGGGCTTGGCGCTACTGTTAACACTGGCGGCAGCGATTGCGCCGGCGCAGGCGGATCTGCGCGTCGATATCACTCGCGGCCAGGTCGAACCCATGCCGATCGCGGTCTCTAATCTTTATGGCGCCAGTGAGGAAGCGGGCGAGTTCGGGCGCAAGATCTCTGAAGTCATCGCGCGTAATCTGGAGCGCTCCGGCCTCTTTCGCCCCGTCGATCCCCGCGCTTTCATTCAGCGCTCGGAAGCCATGCAGAGCGGACCGCGCTTCGCCGATTGGCGTCAGATTAACGCCCAGGCTTTGGTGACTGGCAAGGTGCAGGTCGTTACCGGCGACCGCATGGAGGTCGAATTCCGTCTGTGGGATATTTTTGCCGAGGAGCACCTGGTCGGTTTGCGCCTCGGCAGCGTCTCCGGTCAATGGCGCCGTATTGCTCATAAGGTTTCTGACGAGATATATAGGCGGCTCACGGGCGAGGTCGGCTATTTTGATACCCGTATCGTATATATCGCCGAAACCGGACCGTTGGATGCGCGTATCAAGCGTCTCGCCATCATGGATCAGGATGGCCACAATTTGCGTTTCCTGACCGACGGTCAGCAATTGGTGCTAACGCCGCGCTTCTCGCCGACGGCGCAGGAGATCACCTACCTCTCCTATAATCGCGGCATTCCGCGCGTTAATCTGCTAAAAATCGATTCAGGGCAGCAAGAAGCGCTCGGTAAGTTCCCCGGCATGACTTTCGCGCCACGCTTTTCCCCTGACGGTAACAGCGTTATCCTTACCTATGCTGCGGATGGCAATTCAGACATTTTTGAGATGGATTTGCGCAGCCATAAAGTGCACCGGCTGACGGCTAATTCTGCAATAGATACCGCGCCCTCCTATTCACCGGATGGCAATTCAATCGTCTTTGAATCCGACCGCAGCGGCGAGCAACAGATTTACGTTATGGAGCGCAAGGGGTCGCAGGCCCGCCGCATCACCTTCGGTAAGGGACGCTATGGCACACCGGTTTGGTCACCTCGCGGAGATTTGATTGCATTCACGAAAAGCCATAGAGGCCGTTTCTATATTGGAGTTATAAAACCGGATGGCACTGGAGAACGAATATTGTCACAGGACTATCTCGTAGAAGGTCCGACTTGGGCGCCCAATGGCCGGTTGTTGATGTTCTTCCGACAGACCGAGCGCAATCCCGATAGCTCGGAGTTGGTGAGCATAGATATCACAGGCCACAACGAACGTATCATTTTTACGACGACGGCGGCGTCGGACCCTGCTTGGTCGCCCTCGATACCGTGACGGCGTGCAGGATGGGGTTTCGGTCCTTAATTGATGAATTCTTGAAAATTGACGGGAATTACATGGAAAATTAATAAATGAAACAGCTATAGACCTGTATTACTCTTGGTTCGGAAAAACTGGCCCGACTGTTAATTTTTGGTTGCGCTTCGTCCGAGCCATGCAAACTTACATCTCAGTTGAGGGAGCGACCCAATGTGGAAGAAACTATTTGCAATAAGATCGATGGTGGTGCTGGCCGCCATATTGCTTATCGTGGCGGCGTGCGAGAGCACGTCCGAGGACAGCACGGCATCGGTTGGTGAAGGAGACGCGATTCAAGCCGCCACGCAAACCGTTGAATCAGGCAGTTCGGTTGATTCAGGCAGTTCGGTGCAGACGGCGCCGGTGGAAGAACAGGATGTCGCGTCGGTTGACTTGTCGGCACCCATCCCCGGCACCCAGGAAGACCTCGTCCAGAATGTCGGAGATCGTGTGTTTTTCGGCTATGACAGCGCGGTCCTCACGCCCGAAGGCCGGCGCACCCTAGAACGTCAAGCGGAATGGCTGCGCCTTTTCCCCGAGCACAGCATCATGATTGAGGGCCACTGCGATGAGCGGGGCACGCGCGAATATAACCTTGCGCTCGGCGAGCGCCGTGCCTCCGCCGCGCGAGACTATCTGATGGCTTTCGGCATCAATTCTTCGCGTATAAAGACCACCAGTTACGGCAAGGAGCGCCCCTATGCCCTTAAACATAACGAGGAATCTTGGGAGCTAAACCGGCGAGCGGTAACGGTGGTAAACTAGCTGGCGTGCTGGTGTAGACAGCCGGAGCAAGGCGATGAAGCTGACAGGTCTGATCGGTGCTTTTTTTTCGCTTGTCTTATTTATGATGGTACTTGCATTTTCGCCTACCGTTGAAGCGCAGACCGAAGCGGAGCGGCTGCGCCGACAGATTGAGTTGTTGCAGGGCAATATTGCAACCCTCAACAATCAGCTTCAGGATCTGCAAAGATATGTCTTCACCAAGCAGGCTGCCGATGGTGCATCCGTGACCGCCACGGGTTCAGCCCCAACAGCTTCGGTAGACGATGGCAGCGATATTTTGAGCCACCGCCTTGCGGTGATAGAATCCCGGCTTGATCAAATCGATCAAGAGAAGATGCGCCGCATTGACGGCCAGTTCGATGAGCTACGAAACTTGCTTCAGCGCATGGACGTGCGCATCGAAAAGCTGGTGGCAGACGTAGACTTCCGTCTAACCGCCCTAGAATACTCGCCGCAACCAGTGGCGAGCGCAGAGGAGCCGGTGTCGGCCAGAGATGCTTCAGACCTAGGTGGTGCGACATCGTTGGTCGACTCCACTGAAGGATATAAGCCGTCTGGTGCGCCACGTATTCTCGGCACGATCCCGCTTGAGGACGATACCGACGAGCTAGTGGTAGCCGAACCTCAGCGAACGGTAACGGCAACGATCTTGCCCGAAGGCTCGGCAGAGGATCGTTACAATTATGCCTTCAGCCTCTTACGCACGGCACAATATGATGAGGCCGCTGATGTGCTGAGCGCTTTTATTGAAGTGCATGCGGGACACCCTCTGGTTGAAAACGCCTCCTATTGGCGCGGAGAAACTTTCTATGCCCGCAAGTTGTTCAGTCATGCTGCGAAGATATATGCGACCAATCTGCAGACCTATCCGGAGGGTAACAAGGCGCCGGACAATATGGTTAAACTCGGCATGTCTCTAGCTAATTCGGAACGCCCCGAGGATGCTTGCCAGGTGTTCGAGAAACTGGAGAGCAAATATCCCGACATGCTCGCTAATGTGCGCCAGGCATCGGTTCGTGGTCGCGCCCAGGCGAGCTGTCCGTAACGGATCCACAACCAACGGGCGGACCAGCGCGCTGATATCACATTTATGAGATTCCCTCGCATCGTTTCGCCTGAGAACAAACCGGGCGACTTGATACCTTTAGGCATCGACGAATTTTCGCGACTGATGGCACCGGCGGGTCCGTTCGAGCCGGCCCCGCACCTTGCCATCGCTGTTTCCGGCGGCTCGGACAGTCTCGCGCTGTGTCTCTTGGCCGATGGGTGGGCTCGCCGGCGCAAGGGTCGGGTGACGGCGTTGACCGTTGAGCATGGCTTGCGACCGGAATCCGCTGCAGAGGCGCGCCAAGTTAGGCGCTGGTTGAAAGCGCGAGATATTTCCCATCGCATCCTGCCGTGGCGCGGTGATAAGCCGACGAGCGGCATACAGGCGGCAGCTCGCGCAGCACGCATTAGCCGCCTCGCGGATTGGTGCGCGCGCCATCACGTGTTGCACCTATTGAGCGGTCACCAGATGGAAGACCAGGCAGCGACCGTAATCCTCCGGCTTTCCGCAGGCAGTGGCGGCGATGGGCTCGCTGCGATGCCGTTGGTGCAGGATGTGCGTACGTCAGATGGCGTAGGAACTCGTTTAATTCGCCCATTGCTCTCTGTTCCGGAAGATCGCTTGAAAGCCACTCTTGGCAGACGCTCCCAAGCCTGGATCGACGACCCCTCCAACCATGACCGGGGTTATGCCCGTACTCGTCTCGCGGCGTCGATTGACGCTCTCGGCAACGAAGGGATAAGCGTGGAACGCTTGGCGCGTGTCGCGCGCCGCGCAGGCAGCGACCGTACGGCGCTCGATTGGGCAGTAGGCGTTTTGCTTAGCAAGGCCGCCGTTCTTCATCCGGCAGGCTTTGCCACCCTGGAGTGGGCGCCCTGGAGCACTGCCCCGGAATCGGTTTCGCTGCGCACGCTCATCCGCCTATTGACGATGGTCGGCGGACGCACTTTTGGACCCCGGCTGGAGCGCGCCGAGCGCCTCTCTGTAGACTTGCGCACCACCTATCCACTGCGCGCTGCCACTCTTGGCGGCTGCCGCATTATGCCGCGCCATGGCACTTTGCTGATTTGCCGCGAACCCGGCGTGGTGGAGCCAGCTCTGGAGATGATGCCGGGGGAGAGGCGCTTATGGGACAATCGCTTCCAGGTCCGGCTTCCAAACATTGCCAAAATTCGCGGCCAATGCATCCTCGGAAAACTCGGATTGGAGGGAATTGCAACCTTCCGGCGGGTGATGACTGATGGGGGAGAGGCCATGGAGGTTATTCCTCCCCCGGCACGTCCGGCTCTACCGGCCTTTTGGGACCTTGACGGGTTGCTTGCCGTACCCCATCTAAAGTATTCAAGAGCACCTGGGGGCGAAAGGTGCGAAGCAAAATATGTGGGTGCGGGAAACCGCGCTGGCGGAGTGTTTGGACCGATCGCTTGAACCGGTGTTAACTAGATTTCTTCGGAAATAGGTGTAAATCCTGTATATTGCTAGATATCGCTAGGAAAACTGTTGCACTCTCGGCGCGCTGGGTGTGCTGTCGGGAACGAGGAAGTTCGATTGGGTAACTTCGGAAAAAATATCGCACTTTGGATTATCATCGGCTTGTTGCTGGTGGCGCTCTTCCAACTGTTTCAAGGCGGCTCTTCGCAAAGCCCAAGTTCTGAGCTAGCGTTTTCTGAGTTCATGGCAGATGTGGAGGCTGGCAAGGTCGCGGATGTTACCATCCAGGGCCAGAATCTGGCCGGTCATTATATCGACGGCCGAGAATTCAATACCTTTACCCCGGACGATCCTAACCTCGTTGCGACCTTGCGTGATCACAATGTGCAGATAACTGCCGCACCTGTCGAAAGCGGTGTACCGATCCTCAGCATTTTGCTCTCTTGGTTTCCCATGCTTTTGTTGGTCGGCGTATGGATTTTCTTTATGCGCCAGATGCAGTCGGGTGGAGGTAAGGCGATGGGTTTCGGCAAATCGCGCGCGCGGCTTCTGACGGAACGCCAGGGACGGGTGACGTTTGACGATGTTGCCGGAATCGACGAAGCTAAAACTGAGCTTGAGGAAATCGTTGAATTTCTGCGCGATCCGCAAAAGTTCCAGAAGCTCGGCGGAAAAATTCCCAAGGGTGTGTTACTCGTCGGCCCGCCCGGCACCGGTAAGACTCTTCTCGCGCGGGCTATCGCCGGCGAGGCGAACGTGCCGTTTTTCACCATTTCAGGCTCTGATTTTGTCGAGATGTTTGTTGGCGTCGGCGCCAGCCGCGTGCGCGACATGTTTGAACAGGGCAAGAAGAATGCCCCCTGCCTGATTTTCATTGACGAGATCGACGCCGTCGGTCGCCATCGCGGCGCCGGTCTTGGCGGCGGCAATGACGAGCGTGAGCAAACTCTCAATCAGTTGCTGGTCGAGATGGACGGTTTTGAAGCTAATGAGGGCGTTATCTTGATTGCCGCAACCAACCGGCCTGACGTTCTTGACCCGGCGCTTCTTCGCCCGGGCCGTTTCGACCGTCAGGTCGTCGTGCCTAACCCGGACGTGCTGGGCCGCGAAAAGATTCTCAAAGTGCATATGCGCAAGGTACCACTCGCACCCGACGTCAATCCGCGCACCATCGCCCGCGGTACACCGGGTTTCTCTGGCGCCGATCTAGCCAATCTGGTCAATGAGGCGGCGCTTCTTGCCGCCCGGCGTTCCAAGCGCGTGGTGACCATGTCGGAGTTCGAGGACGCCAAGGATAAGGTCATGATGGGCGCTGAGCGGCGTTCCATGGTGATGACTGACGAAGAGAAGCGCCTCACTGCCTATCATGAGGGCGGTCACGCCATTGTCGCTATGAATCTTCCTGCCTCGGATCCCATCCACAAGGCCACCATCATCCCACGTGGCCGCGCGCTCGGCATGGGCGTGCGTTTGCCGGAAGGCGATCGCATTTCGCTCAGCCGAGAAAAGCTGGAGACGGATATCTCCGTTGCCATGGGTGGCCGCATCGCTGAAGAAATGATCTTTGGTTATGACAAAGTAACTTCGGGCGCGTCGTCAGACATCAAGATGGCGACACAAATCGCGCGGAGTATGGTGACCCAGTTTGGTATGTCCGACGAGATGGGCCCGCTCAGCTATAACGAAAACGAGCAGGAGGTCTTTCTCGGCCATTCAGTTACCCAGACCAAAAATGTCTCCGAGAACACGGCCAACGCCATAGATGCCGAGGTTAGGCGTATCGTCGATGAAGGCTATAAACGGGCTCAAGATATTCTCATCGCTAAAGAAGATCAGCTCCATCGCCTGGCGGAGGCGCTGCTCGAATATGAAGCGCTCAATGGCGACGAAATTACTGCCATTCTGCGCGGCGAAACCTTCTCGCGGCCGGACGATGACGAGCCGCCGCCCCGGCGCGGTCATCGCGGCACGGTGCCGAGTTCGGGCGATGCGGCGGGGGCGGGCGACTTCGAGCCCAAACCGCAGCCGGGCTCTTGATTCGGTGGCCTTCGCCAATTAGCTGCGCACCGGCTTAGATTCCAGCGATCCCATGACAGCTTCCTCCCTGCGTGCCGTGCTGGCGATGGAAACTGATAAATGTATGGAAGTCTATATTCGCCCGCTGACCATGGTGGTGGGGGGCATCCAGCAATTCGAGCTAATCTCGCTTTTCGATGGAAACGAGATCCGCTCGGTAATGACCCGCAATGAGCTGACTGACCACGCAGCCGGGCCGGTGGGAAGACGAATCTCTGAAATGTTGGCACAAATCGATTCTCCACCTAGCTCCCTATGCGGCTTTGCGCTGGATAGGCCACGCGTAATGGGCATTCTCAACGTCACGCCGGATAGCTTCTCCGACGGTGGCAAGCATCTAGATCCTGAGTCTGCCATCGACGCCGCCTTTGCCCTTCAAGCGGCAGGCGCAGATATCATCGATGTTGGCGGCGCCTCTTCCCGTCCAGGTTCCAGTGCGCCGAGCGAGACGGAGGAAAAAGAGCGCATCCTCCCAGTCGTCAAAACGTTGGCCCGCGCGGGCATGACCGTTTCGGTCGATACACAGCGAGCCGCAGTGATGCGGGCTGCCATCCTAGCGGGTGCTAGTATTATCAATGATATCTCCGCCCTGACTGGAGATCCGGAGAGTCTTGATGTTGTGGCCGCGGCCGGTGTGCCGGTGATTCTCATGCATATGCAGGGCACGCCCGAAACCATGCAGCAGGCACCATCCTACAAGCATGTCGCCCTGGAAATCTTCAATTTCCTTGAGGCGCGCATCAAGGCCTGCGAGGCGGCGGGCATCCCCCGCGAACGGCTGATTGTTGATCCCGGCATCGGCTTCGGCAAGACGACGGCACATAACCTTAAAATTCTTGGCGACCTTAGCGTATTTCAAGGGCTAGGCTGCCCACTGATTATAGGGGTGTCTCGCAAACATTTTATTGCTCACCTCAGCGCCAGTGAGACACCCGAGGGGCGCATTTCCGGCTCTGTCGCCGGTGCGCTACACGCGATCTCACAGGGCGTGCATATCGTGCGTGTCCATGACGTCGCTGAAACGGTGCAGGCAATCAAAGTATGGCGGGCCGTTCACGGCGAAGCTTTGGGCACTGATATGGCGTGATATGGTATTAAGCGTAAATCGATTGGCGTTTTGTGGTTTCGACTGCCAAGGCAAGTGACAGGCGATGGCGAACAAGAAGTTTTTTGGCACTGACGGTATACGCGGTACAGCCAACAAGCCGCCAATGACCGCGGAAATTGCCCTGAAAGTGGGCGAAGCGACAGGCACCCATTTCCTGCGGGGTGACCACCGCCACCGGGTGATCATTGCCAAGGACACACGGCTCTCGGGCTATATGCTGGAGCCGGCGCTCACTGCCGGATTCATTTCCGTCGGCATGGACGTGATACTGGTTGGCCCGATGCCAACACCCGCGGTCGCCATGCTTACTAGATCGCTGCGCGCCGATATGGGCGTTATGATCTCCGCCTCGCACAATTCTTATCAGGACAACGGCATTAAGTTGTTCGGTCCGGACGGATTCAAGTTGTCTGACGAGGTAGAAGCAGAAATTGAAGTGCGCATGGAAGACAAAGACGATACCCACCGTGCGGCGCCTGCCCATCTCGGACGGGCTAAGCGTCTTGACGATGCGGAGGGCCGCTATATTGAATTCGTCAAAAACAGTTTTCCCCGTAATCTCCGTCTCGACGGCCTGAAGATTGTCATCGATTGTGCCAATGGTGCGGCGTACAAGGTCGCTCCTGCGGTGCTCTGGGAGTTGGGCGCCGATGTGGTAACTGTCGGCGTCGAGCCGGATGGCTTGAACATCAATAAGGGATGTGGCTCGAACGATTGCGGTGTGATGCAGGCCGCCGTCGTTGCGCATGGCGCCGATCTTGGCATTGCGCTTGACGGCGACGCTGACCGGGTAGTGATGTGCGATGAGGTCGGGGACCTGCTCGATGGCGATCAAATAATGGCGCTGGTTGCGGAATATTGGGCGCGTACGGATCGACTGCGCGGCGGTGGCATCGTCGCAACGGTAATGTCTAATCTCGGGCTTGAGCGGTATCTGAAGAATATAGGCCTGACCTTGGAACGCACCCAAGTCGGTGATCGCTATGTTGTCGAGCATATGCGAAAATTTGGCTACAATCTCGGCGGCGAGCAATCCGGCCATATCATTCTAAGCGATTACGGTACCACCGGTGATGGCTTGATGGCTGCGCTCCAGCCGCTTGCTATACTCTCCGCTTCGGGACGGCGCGCGAGCGAGGCAGCCCGTGTGTTCTCACCCATCCCGCAGACTCTGCGCAACGTGACCTATGGCCATGACAACCTGCTTGAACATACCGGGGTAAAACGCGCTATCGCTGACGGCGAATCCCGCCTCAGCCCAGACGGCCGCTTGCTAATCCGTCCCTCGGGTACCGAGCCTGTCGTTCGCGTCATGGCTGAAGGCGACGATGAGGCCTTGATTGACGAGGTTGTGAGCGACATTGTCAGCGCCATGCATGATGCAACGGAGTGGCGGCCGAAATGAACTTATGGTTCAGAACCGGCACGATGGGAGTATGAAGGGGCGCGTTCTCATTGTCGCTGGTTCCGATTCCGGCGGCGGTGCCGGAATCCAGGCCGATGTTAAGACTGTAACAGCGCTTGGTGGTTATTGTGGCACGGCGATTACTGTGTTGACTGCTCAGGATACAAAGTCTGTCACAGCGATTGAGCCGGTATCTCCTGCCATGGTGTCGCGGCAAATGCACATGATGCTCGACGATATCGGTGTTGACTGTATCAAAACAGGAATGCTCTATAGCTCAGAGATCATTGAGGCGGTAGCTGATGTACTGGACGAACGGGCGCGGGATATCCCCGTGGTTGTGGACCCGGTTCTGGTGGCGAAGACTGGAACTTCGCTGTTAGAAAAGGACGCCATGCAGGCCTTCAAGACACGCCTCATTTTGCGCGCCTCCGTCATTACACCCAACCTGCCAGAGGCTGAGGTGCTAACCGGTTTCCCGGTGTCTTCCCGAGACGACATGATTCATGCGGCCGGAATGATTCACACACTCGGTATTCCCGCTGTATTACTCAAGGGCGGCCATTTGAACGATGCCATGGTAACGGACGTGCTGCAGACCAATGACGGTATACAGCTGTTTGAAGCTAAGCGAATCGAGAGCAAGCACACTCATGGCACGGGCTGTACCCTGGCCTCAGCGCTTGCCACCGGACTTGCGCAGGGTATGGAAATGCGCGATGCGGTTCGTCGCGCGTCGGAATATGTCCGCCGCGCTATTCTCGCCGCGCCTGGATACGGCAGCGGGCATGGCCCGCGCAACCATGCAGTGACAGTGGGTCAATTAGAGGAATACTGAGGGCGTAACAATTGGGTGGGCACGGCCACACCGCAGCTCTCCTCTGCCGTTTGAGACATTCATGGACAGATGGGCAACGCCATGACCAAAATTGCCGAACTGGCCAAGCAACCGCGCGATTGTGCCTGGTTCGAGCGGGCAACTTCCTATATCGAAGCTAATTTTTGCGACTAGCTGGAGCTTGATGCTGTTGCCGTGGCATCGGTCTCAGCACCACGTAGTTCCAGCGTATGTTCAACTGCTGGGCGGGGATTTCGCCAAAATGTTTTGTATAACTTCTTACCCTTGATCATGCCCGCAAATGCCTCAAAGAATCTGCCCCGTGCTCGACGCAGACCTGTCCGGGTCAGGATGCCGGGACGAACTGTTCGTCACTTGTAAGGGAACGATGTCCGGAGATTTCAAAGAGGGTGGCGACGACGTTGAGTTATTTAATGACGTTCATCTGAGTCTATTTGGCCGCTGCTTCTTCGACGAAACAGAATGCGGCGTGTGTGCCCTCAAGTTTGCAAAGGATAGCTTGCTGGATGTTTCGCTCACTGATTTTCGGCAGCGGCGGTCGGCTCGCTGCACAATCCTAATGTGGGCAGAGCTGTTGCGGTCAATCTAGTCTCCTACCTGATCCCCTGCCACCGGGTGATCCGAAAATCTGAGCACTTCCACAATTACTATTGAGGGTCGGTGCGCAAGTGCGCCATTCTCGCCTAGGATATGGCCCATATCACGCCTGCGGCGTAACGCCGCAAGCATTCGTCTTGGCGGTGACGGGCGGGGAACGTAGAGTCGTCCTGCTGATTCCAGAGGTGCGCATGTTTCATTGCTATCTTGATGATTTCACCGAAGGCTCTGTCTTCGAGACCGAGGGTAAAACTCTGAGCGAGGCGGAAATTCTTGAATTCGCGCTCAAATATGATCCCCAGCCCTTTCACATGGATGTCGAGGCGGCTAAGGCGGGACCATTCGGCGGCCTGATCGCGAGTGGTCTCCAGACCATGGCGGTCGGCCTTCGCATGCTGCTGCAGGCGCAGATCTTCGCGCCGGGCGCGGGCATGGGTTCGCCCGGTATGGACGAGTTGCGCTGGCTCAAGCCGGTTCGCCCTGGCGATACTCTGCGCCTACGAGGCGAGGTGCTCGGTATCAAGCTATCGCGTTCAAAGCCTGATCGCGGCGTGCTGCGTTACCGCATGACGATTTTTAACCAGCATGATGAGGATGTGATGACCATGATTGGCATGCAGATAATCCGACGTCGGGCCGCCAATTGATCATTACATGACTTCCCAGCTTAAGTCGGAACGGGCGATCGCCGTCTGGTTGTTCGTTATGTGCGGACTGATCTTCGCCATGGTGCTGCTTGGCGGGATTACGCGGCTCACTCATTCTGGCCTTTCCATGGTCGAGTGGCGCCCCTTAATGGGCACGCTACCGCCGATGAGCGAGGCCGCCTGGCAGGTGGTTTTTGGGAAATATCAGCAATTCCCAGAGTACCAAAAAATCAACCTCGGTATGACTCTGAGCGAATTCAAGCGGATTTTCTTGTTCGAATATGCGCACCGGGTATTTGGCCGCGCGATTGGCGTCGCATTCATTCTGCCGTTTCTCTATTTCCTCATCCGCGGCCGCCTTACCTGGCGTCTGGCACCCAAGCTCGCTGTGATGTTCGTTCTTGGCGGGTTGCAAGGGCTCCTG
>CAZUXZ010000201.1:0-4476 GCA_964624055.1 uncultured Rhizobiaceae bacterium
GGACCAGTGCTGCATTCGGCCAGAACACTGCCGTCAAAATCAACGATGTTGGAATGGCCGAAATAGGAATAGACAAGATCACGTCCTGCCATGTTTGCGACCGCGACGTAGGTCAGGTTCTCCCAGGCTCGGACCTGGGCGATCATGCGCTGTTGCTCTTTGGAGGGGTACATATACCCTTGAATGCGCACCACCAGCGCGGCGCCCTTCATTACCGTGTCACGCACGATCTCGGGCATGTTGCAGTCATAGCAAATCGTGCCACCGACCATAAGACCTTTAGGACCCTCGGCCACTGCAGTCTCGTGACCGGCCGTCCATGGCTCTTGGGGGCACCACGGAAAGATCTTGCGGTAAGTCATGCAAACTTCGCCCTGATCGTTGATCATGACGAGAGTGTTATAGGGGTTTAGGCCTTCCGGGTGCTCCTCGCCGGTCAGAGAGAAAATGCCGAAAACTCCATTTTTCTTGCAGGCTTCGGAGAATATCTGCACTTCGTCGCCATCAAGCGTAGTTGTCAGCTCGGACCATTTTGTAGGGTGGAAGCCTTGGGTGGTATATTCGGGAAACACGATCAAATCCAGACCGGGGTAGCCACGTTTCATGCCTTCGATGAAACCAGAGATGCGCTTGCAATTATCGAGCACCTCCGCCTTAGTTTCGACTACCGGTACCTGATAATTGACGACGCCGACGCCTACCGCGTCATCGCTAGACGAAATCGAACCTTGAGGCATTTTGCTTCTCCCTAACCCTAGTGGGGTTGTCGCAATTGGATTAATTGTGATTCTTGAGTAGAGAGGGTAAAGGGGGTTTCGCCTCGCTTCAAGCAGTGAATTAGAGGTGTTTTTGCGTTGTTGGTAGGGTCTGATCAGCCCTGTTAATCAATTTTTACCTTCTGCCTTGAAAGGTTAAGCGACGCCATCGTTGTATTCATCTGTACGGCGCTTTTCGGTTCAGAACGGCAGTATTGTGCGGAGAGTTGGTAGCATTATTCATAACCAGATAATGGGTTGGTTTTGCCTACTCAAGCACCGGTTTGTCGTCACTACGCTTAGTTGACCGTCAGTGCGGGTTAGAGACTTAGCGCTTTAGCATACAGGCTTGGCGTGGTGTGGTGATGAGGCGTGGATGCCGGGAGGCAATCGTAACAAATTTGGATAACCGACAAAGGGGCCATTTTCATTTGTTTGTGCATCCGTCATAATCTCTTAATCGATAAAGGTATGTATTTTCCAAAACTTTTTAGGGGGACTAGAATGGCTGAAATTAAGAAAAGCGTAAGCAAGCATCTTTACTTCAACCTCTCACGTAGAAATTTCATCAAGGGTGCTGCGGCGGGCACGGCAATTATCGGTGCGCCCGCGATTCTCAAAGGGTTGACCCGGCACGCTAAAGCAGAATCTGGTGTTGTGCGGTTCCTCATGACCGCTCCAACTATGATTCCTGGTGACTGGAGCGCATTTGAGAAAGAAACTGGTATTCGTATTGAAGGCGAGGTGATGAAGGATGATCCCGGCCTGTTCCTCAACGAACTTTTAGGCAATGACGCGGGTGACCGGTTTGATTTGATTTCCACATTGTCTGGCGCTGAGCAGGAAATGATAGATAATGAAGCTATCGTCCCGATCGAGGTTGCGAATGTGGCAAATTGGGGTGGTATGCCGGAATCTATCAAGCAGGTACCCTACCTGACGCGCGATCTTAAGCCTGACTCTGGTAAGGTATGGGGTACACCGCTCGCGATGAATGCTGACAGCTTCGGCTATTTCCCTGAAAAGCTAGGTGAGCCGGCGCCGCCCGAGGCGGTTTCCTGGTCGCTAGTTTTCGAGGACGAGCGCACCATGGGTAAGAGCGCGACTGGCACCATGTATTATTATTTAGAAGAGTGTGCCATGTTCTGTAAAGGTGCCGGAAAGGTGGCTCTCAATGATCCTGCGAACATGACGCCCCAAGAGGCCAACGCAGTCGCCGATTATATGATTGAGCGCAAGAAGGCTGGGCAGTTCCGCAGCTTTCATACCACCTTTGATGATCAGGTTCAGTTAATCAAGAATGGCGAAGTCATTGCCATTCGCTGCTGGGAGCCGGCCGTGAAGGAGGCGCAGAAGGCGGGCATGACTGACTTCGTTTATGCCAATGCAATTGAAGGTTACATGAAGTGGATGCATGCTTGCTACATCCCAACGCAGGCCGCAGACCGCGGTAATTTGGAGGAGATCTACACCTTCCTCAACTGGTTGATGTCGGGCGCCTACGCGGCGGCAATTAGTCCGTTGCGTGGTTACGTGTCCGGTCGCCCAGATCTCGGCGCAGAATACGCCAAGTCCATGGGATTGGGCGATGATGTGGGCGCTGCAATTGCCGAGGCGCAGGACAAGCTCAAATACAAATTTAACCATGAGCAAATGTGGTTTACGGCGGTCCCGGAACATCTGCAGGACATCCAGGCTGCTACAGACCGAGTTCTTAACGCCTGATTAACTTCTCGGCATAGCCCGTCGGATAACGGTTCGGACACCCTGGTGAAATTATCACTCCAGGGTGTCTGAAGCCTGCAGGTCCTGGCGGCAACTGGGTATTTATCGGTTATGGCCATTGGGCAGGCAGACGGCTCTGTGAGACAGCCGGGTGGTGGGCTGTTGCCTAAATTGCCCGGCGGTATTTGGACGCTTACAGGATTTACAACATTCTGGTTTCTAGGTGTCGTGCTCCCACTCATCGGCATCGTAATCTTTTCGTTCCTGCAGACGAAAGGCATCAGGATCAAATGGGAATGGAGCTTCGAAGCCTACGAGAAGCTGTTCTTCTATGGTGGCGGCCAGCTCCTCGGACGCACCATCCGTATCGCCGCTACTATGACGGTGATCGAGCTGCTGTTGGCCTTTCCGTTCGCTCTCTGGCTTGCCAAGGGAGCAAAGAACAACACCATGAAGCTGGTGCTGTTCACTGCGCTTACTGTGCCATTCTTCCTCAGCCCGGTGGCGCGGGTCATCGTCTGGCGCTCGGTGATGAGTATCCATGGGCTGGTGAATACCACGCTCTTAGATCTCGGCATCGTCAGCGAGCCGGTGGACTGGCTCATCTTCTCTGATTTCGCAGTCCACCTTGGGTTGCTAGGACAGTATTTTCCCGCGATGGTGTGGCCGATTTTTCTATCGATATCGCTGATCGATAATGAATACCTTGAGGCGAGCAAGGATCTCGGCGGAAGCCGATGGCGAACGCTTTATCATATTATTTTGCCGCTCTCACTGCCGGGCATCGTTGCCGGTATTGTCTTTTGCTTCGTCCCGATGCTGGGAGATACTGTGGTGCCGCAGCAGATGGGCGGCGGTAACGTGCTGATGATCAGCCATAATGTCTACAACATGATTGGCGTGCGCAATTTCACCATGGCGGCGGCCTTGGCGACGATTGTCCTCGCTATCATGCTGGCCTTCCAAATGGGCCTATGGGCCGCGCTTAGACCCATGGGTGGATTGGCCAACGTCTTCGCGAGCCTCAACCGATGATCACGCGGAGGGAATATGCGCCCGTTGTTGCGCCCGGCATGTCGCTGCGTGATCGTATTGCCGAGAACTGGTCTGCCTGGGGTTCGGCGGCATTGGGCCTCGCCGTTCTTGCCATCATCTATTTTCCCATTCTGTGGCTCATGATCCTGTCGGTCAGCGGTGAACCCCTTACTGGCTTCCCGGGCGATTGGACGCTGCGCTGGTATGACGATATGTTCTATGGTTCGGGCCAACGCGAGGGCGAGGCCTATGGCGGTAATTTCCGTATAGTGAAACCGCTGTTGTTGAGTTTGCTACTAGCTGTAATTACTTCCATTGCCTGCATGCTGGCAGGGCTTGGCGTCGGCTCAGTGCTGCCACGTATCCGGCGGCGCGGCCCGTTTTTGATGAGTTTTCTGATGCCACTCATGGTGCCTGGTATCGTAGCGGGTATGTCCATATTTTTGTTTTTTCGTGTCGGCCTGCATTTCAAGATGGGACTATGGTCTTTAGCGTTAGCGCATTTTATCTGGGCTTTTCCGTTTGCATTGCTCGCCATGATGGTAGTTGCTTCACGTTTTGATCAGCGGTTATTGGAAGCCGCCTCGGATCTTGGAGCTAGCAGATGGGAGCGTTTTTGGCAGGTTGAGGTGCCAATTCTTAAACCAGGAATTTTTGCCGCCGGGTTTTTTGGTTTCCTACTATCGTTTAATGAGCTGCCGTTCAGCATTTTTATGCGTGCAGGGCAGGCAACCCTGCCACTCTATCTCTGGATTCAATCCGGGGCGCACAATACCTCGGTGCCGCTGATCTTTGCGATGAGCACACTGGTCACCATTTCAAGCATATTTTTAACCTTCATTGCTTTTCGGGTTGGTTTTTGCGAGAAGATATGAGGCGTAACAGCGTCATGTAGAAATTGTCAGAATGAATGGTGATCGAATGTGAACGGTGAAAGAGATTCGCCCATTCTAGAAGTAGT
>CAZUXZ010000202.1:0-17954 GCA_964624055.1 uncultured Rhizobiaceae bacterium
TGCTCAACACACTGGAGAAACAATCGGAGGTCTTCAAAAACAACGATATGATCATCGTCCGCTACGAAGGCCCAAGCGGCGCCCCGGGTATGCCGGAAATGCTCGACTCCACCTCACGTATCACCACCTTGTGCCGAGAGCAAGAGATCGTTGTGGGCCTAATGACCGACGCACGCTTCTCTGGCGGTTCTGTCGGTCTAGTGATCGGCCATGTCGGCCCCGAAGCAGCGCTCGGGGGTCCGATTGCCTATATCGAGGACGGCGACGACATCATCGTTGACCTGAACAGCAACGAAATAAACTGCCCACCGCTCGACAATGACCCGACACTGTCCGACCGCAAGGCAAGCTGGGACAAGGCCGTAGCGGATAATGGCGGCACGCACCCGGCAATCGGTGGTGCGGACACACGCTTGCTGAACAGGATGCGGCGTTCGGCCGTCTCAGCCGTATTCGGCGCCGGCATGCACCCCGACCGAGAGCTCTGGGTTCCCGCCGCGCGAGCGCCCGAGATGACCGGGTTCGTGCCATCTAATAAGTACCGGGAAGGGTCGGCGAAAGCATTCTAGGTGAGCCCATAGCCAACCTATTGTTATTATTGGAGAATGGGAAAACGAGGTATGATTTTTTATCACCCTCCAACTTCTAAAACACTTAAGAATGCCGATTTTTATCTAGCGTAGAGTGTTGAAAACAAAAAAGTTAAGTTAGTTACTCACAACATGTTTCATACTAAATGGAGAGGATACTCACATGAAAGTTTTAAATTCGTTTGGGCCAAACCCAAGAATGCTTCGCATGTTTATGTTAGAAAAAAACATAAACATAGATGCTCAAGAACATGACCTAATGGGTGCTGAAAATCGTCAAGAAGCATATTTATCAAAAAATCCTGGCGGTCAGCTTCCCGCATTAGAGCTCGATGATGGAACAGTGATTGCTGAAACTACCGTAATCTGTGATTACCTGGAAGATTTATATCCCAAACCAGCTCTCATAGGTGAAACGGCGCAAGAGCGTGCCGAAGCAAGAATGTGGAACCGACGTATCGAACAAAAAATAACAGAAAATATTTATGCTGGATTTCGGTATGCAGAGGGTCTGCAATTATTCGAAAATAGAATGATATGTTTACCTGAAGCCGCTAATGGTTTGAATGCTGCAGGCCAAGACGGTTTGGCCTTGTGAGATGGACATATGCTAGGTAAGAGTTTCATTTGTGGCAATCGAATTACAATTGCTGATCTAGTACTTTATTGTTGCACCGATTTTGCGTCAGGAGTGGGTCAGTCTATTGATGGAAAGCTTGACAACGTTAATGCTTGGTTCTCCACAATGGAAGGGCGGGAAAGCGCTATTGGCAGCCTGCACCCTGCGGCAGAACAAGTTGGAATGAGAGGTTAAAATTAAGCTCATAAAAGCAGATCCGGGTATCCTTTAAACTTTAAATTCGAAAGTAAAACTCAGTCTGTGAAACCGACCTTGTAAAGACTATCTAGGAACTGCTGTACATTTTCCTCCTGGACATAGTACTGCGACTTTATCAGAGGTATATCGAGGTCGGTATCCAGACTCTTTACTGCCGCGCGTATTCCAGATCCTGCGCCACAGTTACGCTTAATCCAATACCCATCTGATACTTCTGAAGAAGTTCCCACAGCCGTTGATCAACGGCAACGATTAGGATATGCGACACATCGACAATTTTCTGCTGATTATATCGACGAATCATAACATCAATCGGCTGACGTATGATGTAGCGAATATGCCCATAGGAACAATTAGGTTGGAATAACACTCACTATAAATTAACCATGTATATCAACAAGTTATAATTACTCGACAATGTTTAAAACACCTCCACTTTTTTGTAAGTTATTGATTTAACTTATATAATTAAACTATAGTTAAGATTAAAATAATATTCATATAGCCAGAAGACACGCTAGGAGTTCGCTGCAACCTATAAGTTAAGAGGGGGGCGAGTATGCCGAAGATTGAAGTAGACTTAGTACCTATTAAAACCGGTTCCATCTATCCTGACCCATTCAAGAAAATGGCCGATGCTCGGATCAGACAGGCCCTTGGCGATGCAGTTGGCCTAACGCAATTTGGCGTTAGTCTGACGCGCCTTCCTCCTGGCGCAGCGACCGCACATCGACATTGGCATGAAACCGAAGATGAGTTGGTTTTTATTTTGTCAGGAGAGCTCATTCTAATCGAAGACGACGGTGAAGAGTGCTTAAGTGCTGGCGACGCGGCAGCATTTAAAGCAGGAGTCGCGAATGGTCACCATATGGTCAACCGTTCTTCTTGTGATGCACTTATTTTGGAAGTTGGTACGCGAGCTGCTAACGAGTGTGCTCATTATCCCGACGTTGATCTCGTTTATGAGAAATCTGATGGTATCATCCAGTTTTCTGACAAAACGGGGAAGCCTTACACTTAACACAATGCCTTCAGTAAATCCACTTTTCACCACTTATTGTCCCAATCTGTAAACTTATTATATGAATATGTAATAACTATTGCAGATGAAATATTTTGCGTTCTCTCCAGTTTTGTATTAACGAATTAAATCAACATTATTAGTCGAAGTGAATTTAGAATTACCGATTTGAAAACATTTGTTCTAAGAAGATGGATGTGGACAATTTCACCATATTTAAATGCCATAATCATAGCCATTTAAACTTGTTCAAGACATCTACACTGAAGGACTAAAAAAATTTGGAGTTAGAAAATGATTTCAGTAGAATATGTGCGCTCCATGGCAGCCTATAATCGCTGGCAAAACCGTAGCCTCTATAGGTCGGCAGGAATACTTTCAGATAAGGATCGCAAACTCCCGCGTGGAGCATTTTTTGGCTCCATCCAAGGAACTCTAAACCACATCTTATGGGGAGACCAAAGATGGTTAAGCCGCTTCGGCGCGGCTGAACCGCCGGCAGAGGTTTTATCTATGACGGAAACCGCGGAACTTTATAACAACTGGAAATCCCTTGTAGAAGCACGCACTAGTTTTGATGAAACCATCATTATTTGGGCAACGAATTTAAATTCAGGGTGGCTTGCGAGTGAAATAAGCTGGACATCATTAGCTCTCGGAAAATCGTTCAACCACCCTGCGTCGCTACTCACCGTCCAAATGTTCAATCATCAAACTCATCATCGTGGCCAAGTGCACGCCATGCTGACTTCGGCAGGCGTTAGACCAGATGATACGGATATCGCTTTCATGCCAAATGACCAGATGCCAGGCCCATATTGAATACTAATGAACGACAAAACTTTATACGAATGTAATATCCTATAGTTATAGCCATCGGATGGGTCATATTACGGTGTTGAGAAAACGAGATGTTTTAGCTATAGAAAGTGATAAAGATTAAAAATCTATTTATTCAATAGATACTATATCTTTTCCGTCAATACGCACATAGTCATCAACAGACTCGAAGCTCACTCCCTGTTTCAGTAGACCTACCCCGGGAATAAAATTGACCTCTATACGTATACCATCAGGGTCTTCAAACAAAACATAGTAGTATCCCGGAGCCCAGTCGCGCTCTTCCGGACCACGAATAATTTCTGCACCAAGTTCAGCTACAAGTGCGGCAGTTTTGTCAACATCACTACGCGACCTTGAGCGCAAACAAATGTGGTGCAGCCCTACACGATATTGTCGGAAACGTTCACCAGAAAATTCTGGATCGCATCTGCGAACTCCGATCGCGGTTCGTGCCCCCACAAAATAACAAAAATCACGACCATCGTGCACAAGAGACATACCAAAATTAGGAAGAAGTCTTTTGTAAAATGTTAGGGCCTTGTCAAACTGACTCACAGTCAGGATTACATGTGCTATTCCATTAATAGAAATTATATTGTTTTTCTCTTTCATGTTGTGGTCATCGCAGTGCCAAGTGATTTAACAGCTGCTGCGCGACCTGGCGAAGGAGGTATATTGAGCCCACGTTCACATGCTGGCCGTGCACGCATCTGGTCCATCCAGCGTTCTAGCTCAGTCAAGCCATCGGTTGGAACTCGAGCCCAACGGTGACTGCGGATCCATGACCAATTTGATATATCTGCGATTGAGAAATCACCTGCCAGCCAAGTTCTGTCTAACAGACGGGTGTTTGCCACTTCATATAGTCTACGAGTTTCATTGTGATATCGAGTTCTTGCGGCGGGAACGTCATTAGGAAAATATCGTTCAAAGACGACAGCTTGTCCTTGGATTGGTCCGATGCCACTGGCTTGAAACATGAGCCATTTCATCACCTCATAGCGTTTAGAACCATGAGAAGGTAATAACTTTCCGGACTTTTCCGCCAAATAAAAAAGAATTGCGTTCGAGTCAAAAATTGTTAATCCCGAGGAGTCATGATCAACGATCACAGGAATACGGCCATTGGGGTTCATCGCAATAAACGATGGTTCATGTTGATCTCCAACAGCAAGGTCAATGTATTTAACTGCGTAATCTAGCTGAAGCTCTTCAAGTGCCATTGCCACTTTCCAGCCGTTTGGAGTAGGTGAAGTATAAAGATCTATCATTTAAATTTACTCCTAATCTTAGTAGCTAGATTTTCCAAATCTGCACCAATCCGATTCTTCATGCGCAATCCTGTTTATCTTTGTAAGGCATCTTCCAGTTCTATAGCAGGAAGACGATCAAACGTGCGGGTAAAATAGGATTAAACCACTGTCTGTATAAACCTAATTGATTTTAAACTGATTGAACAAATTTGGCCCTGGTTAGGCGTCTGCGCGATCTTTTCAAGAACAAGGCGCGGGCCTTGGAACAAAAACTCGGTCTCCCCGAAAGCCCGCGCGGCCGCTATCGCTTCCACTGTCCAGTGAGCAGGGAGAAGACATATATATTCTGGGAAAGGCGGATCAGATCAATTTCAAGGAAATCCGCAGCGACGACTTCTTTGATGCCATCCGATGGGCTTTCGCAGTGCTTCTGCCATTACGCACTGGTGAGCATGATAGGCGACTACCGCGCCTAGATTACTCTGCGGCCTACGCGCTGTAACCTCAGCTGACGGAATGACGCCAGATTTATATCTCCTAGACATGAGCTTCCTCGCCACCGTCTCCAACTGTACTATCAATGATATGCGCATGATCAACCACGCCGACTATGGCAACACTTCAAAGCCCCCTGGCACCTGAGATTGAGAATAATGCTCAAAAGATTCGATTGTGTCATATCAATTGAATAGGAGTAACGCAGGTGCAGCGTACGGTATGCTATTTAGACGTTAAGAAATAAAACGAACGCTAGTTTTATATATGATTCGATAATATCATGACGGTCGAAATCAGACGTTTGCCCAGGGGTTGTGAATGGCAAATTATAGAGCGCATGACTGGATTCGCCACCATGCGCGCCGGCGGCCCGCGAAATGCGCCATCGTCGATTTTGAGTCCGGCTCTGAGCTAACGTATCGAGAGATGGACCGTCAGGCGGATGCCTGCGCCGCTTTTCTCCACCGCCGTCATAACATACCGCCTGGCGACCGGGTCGCGCTACTAGCGCAGAACTGCCCCGAGATCTTCGTCATTCAGGTGGCCTGCGCCAGATTGCAGGCCATTCTGCTGCCGCTCAATTGGCGCCTGGCCGAACCGGAACTCAATTATATGCTCTCCGATGCAACGCCAAAGGTCGTCCTCGCCGATGCGCGCTTCATCGCGACGGCCGAGACGGTTTGCACCAAACAGGATGGCTGCAAAGCGGTTCAAATCGGCGCGGGAACAGATTTTGACCGCTTGCTGCGGGGCGGCGACATCGTCGAGGGGCTGATAGACCCGATCTATTCGGATATTTGGCATATCCTATATACCTCGGGCACGACCGGCCGACCGAAAGGGGCAATGCTGAGCCATGGGCAGAATTATCTCCAGGCGGTCAATCTAGGTGCCGAATATGGCATCACCCATTCCTCCGTGGGCCTGACTTATACGCCGACCTTCCATGCCAGCGGGTTGTTCATGTTCGCCAATCCGAGCCTCCTGGTCGGCGCAACGACCTATCTGATGCGCCAGTTCGATGCTTCAGCCTGTTTGAAAGCGATGATGGACCCGGAGATCGGCATCACCCATACGTTAGCCATCCCGACCAATCTCCTGATGATCCGCAATTTACCAGAATTTAAGGATGCGCAATTCAACGGCTTGGTCATAGCCTCTGGCGGTGCTCCGGTAGCCTCGACTCTGATCGAAACCTATGGTGCCCATGGAGCAAAAATCCCACAGGTTTGGGGAATGACCGAATTGTGTGGCGTTTCCACATCGCTTCCGGCGGAGGAATCTCTTGAGCGCACCGGGTCCTGTGGACCGCCCTTGATGAACATGGACGTTAGCATCATTGATCAGCACGACAATCATATTGCGACACCAGATACTGTCGGCGAGATCGTCGCGCGTGGGCCGATGGTGATGCAGGGATATTGGGGCCTCGGCAAAACAAACGAGGAATTTTTTGTCTCTGGTGGCTGGTTCCGTACGGGCGATGCCGGAAGCCTGAGCGCCGACGGATATCTAACCATCGTTGGCCGGTGGAAAGATATGTACATATCTGGCGGCGAGAACGTCTATCCTGCCGAAGTGGAGGACGTGATCTATCAGATGTCCGCGGTGGACGAAGTCGCGGTGTTGGGCGTACCACACAAAAAATGGGGCGAGACAGGCTGCGCCTATGTCGTAGTGAAGGCAACACAGTCTCTCACCGAAGAAGAGGTCATGGCCTATTGCAAGACCCAACTTGCTACCTACAAGGTACCTAAATCCGTGGTCTTTCTCGATGAACTCCCACACAGCGCAAACGGCAAAATTCTAAAACACGAAATTCCTACCGACATAGAGATATAGCGGCTGGCCCGTCCCGCCCAATCATTAAACCTAGCCAGAACGTCATGACCTGTCCCACTTCCATTTTTCCCTTCGAAGAATTCATCAAGACCACTCAGAATGCTGCACCCGCGTTCGGCGACAAAGATGTAGAAGCACTTCTCGAGCGGGTGCAAAAGGCAAATTTGCCTCCGCTTTACGAAATGCCGGCGTCAGAAGCCCGCGTTGAATTTGACCGGCGCGCCGCGAGATTGGAGCTGGAGGCGGAAGCGGTAGAGCATTGCGAAGATATGGTCATTGATAATAATTATGGCCGGCAAATAAATCTTCGCCTCTACCAGGGCGCCGGCTGCACCGACACGGCACTAATTTTTTTCGTTCATGGTGGAGGCTGGGCATTCGGCAGCATCGAAAGCTATGACCAGCTGTGCCGGCGGTTCGCCAACCGCAGCCGCCTTCCCATCATCTCCATCGAATACGGCTTGGCACCGGAGCATCCCGCTCCGACCGCGCTGGAAGATATCGTCTGCGCAATCAGTGCGCGCTCATCCCTTGCACAGTGGGCCGGTGTTAGCACGCGGAAGTGGGCGATGATAGGCGACAGCGCCGGCGGTAATCTGATCGCGGCGTCCCTGCTGGAGCTCAAACCTGAGGACGGACCTGACCAGCAAACTTTGATTTATCCGGTGACGGATTTGTCACGCTCCGCACCTTCGCGTGTGAAATTTTCCGAGGGATATTTGCTGGACGCGAAAATGATGAACTGGTTCTCTCGCCATTACATCGGCGAGGGCAATGCTGCGGACCCACGGATTTCGCCCCTTCGTCACGCACAACTCGACAAGAGCCCCCCCACCCTCATGGTCACCGCCGGACTTGACCCTCTTTGCGACGAGGGGATCAAATACGCCGCTGCCCTGCACAAGGCGGGTGTCCGGGTCGATCATTTGCACTGCCCGGATATGCTGCATGGCTTTCTCAGCATGCCGCTCGCGTTGCCCCACGCCCTGGTCGCGACGAACCGCATCGCCGATTATCTTCGCGATTTTCTCACCGAATATTGAGCTTCACCAAAAATGACCCGACCTCATCTGCATCATTTGCATCTTTTCACCGAGGAAATCGAGAAAACTGTCGATTGGTGGGTAACGCATATGGATGCAATTGTGGCCTTCGATGGTATCATGGCCCATTCTCGCAACGTATTTCTCCGCATCGGCGACGGACGTCTTCATCTCTTTGACCAGCGCCCCAGGCAGCACGAGAAAAATTCCGTTCATCATGTGGGTATTAGGGTCGAGAACCTGGCACAATTGGTTAACCGGATGACAGTGGCCGGCGTGGAATTCCCCAATCCCATCCGCGAATTCAGTGGCTGGTCTTATTGCATGTGCATGGCGCCAGACAATGTGCTGCTCGAGTTGTTCCAGGTCAACGAGCAGGAATTAACCGGCGCGCTCAAGGATTATTTTGCAGATGGTTCGCGTTACGGTGGAGAGTGAATTGAACAAATCAAAAACAATCGAGCAGAACGTGGAAGCAAATATCGCCGAAGCGGATATACCCGTTCTGCTAATGGTGTTGGTACATCTCACCGGAGAGCGCAAATGGATTGAAGCCCCCTATTTGCCCGCTCGGGACCTTGCCTTTTTTCCCGATAAATCGGGTGGACTTTTGCAGGAACTACAGGACGAAATTCGCGCTGCCGCCTTGCGCGTAATGTTAGCCTATTTGGCGGGCACCCACGTTATGCCCAAGAATCCCTCTCGGGAAACCTATCTGCAGATGATGAGCGTTTGCATGGGCGAGCCAATTCCGCCCGAATATCTCGACATGATGCTTGAAGAAATGCAGTTTCAGGAGCGCGATGTCGATTGGTCCGCCCCACCGGCCGATGGCGACCTACGAGAATTCAAATGTCTGATCGTCGGCGCAGGGATGTCCGGACTGTGCGCAGCAATAAAATTCGACAAAGCCGGAATTCCCTTCGACATGGTGGATAAAAACGCCGGGTTGGGCGGCACTTGGTTTGAGAACAAATATCCCGGTGTGGGGTGTGATGTGCCCAATCACTTTTATTCCTACTCCTTCTGGACGAATGCGGATTGGACGGAATATTTCTCCTCGGGAGACGAGATCGAAACCTATTTCAAAGGTTGCGCCGATAATTTCAAAATTACCGACCGGATCCAGTTCGAGAAGACAGTGCTCAGCGCGGAATACGACCCGGGCACCTTGCTATGGGATGTTGCCATTGCCCGTAAGTCTGGCGATATCGAGACCAAAACCTACAATGCGGTTGTAGTTGCGACAGGCCAGCTAAACCTGCCCAAGATGCCCGATATCCTAGGCAGCGAAGACTTCCGCGGTATCTCCTTTCATTCCTCGCAATGGCCGAAGGAACTGTCGCTCTCTGGAAAGAGAGTTGCCGTAATCGGCACTGGCGCGAGCGCCATGCAGCTCGCCCCCTCGGTGGCCGTAGAAGCGGAAGAACTTGTTATATTCCAGCGCAGCGCCCAGTGGGCGATCCCGACGCGGGACTATCACCGCGCCGTCAGCCCACGCAAGAAATGGCTACTTAAACATGTGCCATTCTATGCCGAATGGTTCCGTTTTGGACAGGTCTGGCGCTATAGCGACCGATTGCTGGCTAGTGTCAGGAAAGACCCAGACTGGCCGTACCCGGAGCGCGCTATGAATGCGCGCAACGATCGCCACCGCGAAGTGCTGACGAACTATATGTATGAGCAATTAGGCGATGACGAAGTGCTGTGCCAGAAGGCATTGCCAAGCTATCCGCCCTACGGCAAACGAATCCTGGTTGACAATAATTGGTTTAAGACCCTTAAGCGAAGCAATGTCGATCTGGTAACCGACCCAATTTCCCATATCGGCGACCATTTCATCGCCACTCAAAACGGTGCCAATTTTGAAGCGGATGTGATCGTTTACGCCACCGGTTTCAACGCCCACCAGACGCTCGGCAACATTCAAATTTCCATCAAGGGCAGCGCGTCGCTGAACGATGTCTGGGGCGAGGACGATCCGCGCGCCTATCTTGGCATCACCGCGCCGGGTTTTCCCAACCTGTTCTTTCTCTATGGCCCGAACGCCAATCTCGGTCATGGAGGCAGCATCATTTTCATCTCCGAGCTGCAGGTTCGCTATATCCTGACACTGCTAATGAAAATGATCGAAGGCGGCATAAAGGAAATCGACTGCCGGCGGGACATACACGACGCCTATAACCAACGGCTCGACGATGAGCATGCCGAGCTGATTTGGACCCATCCCGGCATGCAAAGTTGGTACAAAAACACTCAGGGCCGCATTGTCTCCATCATGCCCTGGAGGTTGGTCGACTATTGGAAGTTCCCCCATGACCCCACGCTTGAGGACTATCACGTTAAACCTTGAGTCGCGTCTCGTGATTGGCCAATAATATATACCCTTAACACCGGTCCGGTGAGCTCCTCCCGGTCGCATCATTTTTTCAACGATGACAAAACATCATCAAAGTTTGTTTTTTGGGACTAGCTCAGCACTGGTGACTAGCTCGTTTAGTCTATGAACAGCCTAGGCTGAAAAAGTTCTCAAGCGGGCGACAACGCCAAAAAAATCTACAGCCACCTTGGAGATTGACCAAGCGACTCAATTTGCAGAGGGACACGGTCTTGCAGACGAAGAATGACGCTAACCAAGGACATGGCATAATATTCTCTGAAAGCGCCGGATTGGCCGCTCGGAGTTAAGCGCGTGATTCGCTGTATTTTTGAAAATTAATAGGAAATTTTGAATTCATGTCGATTGGAGTGAGAAATTGACCATGCGCCGGGACATCTGGACAGGAGCGCTGCTGGCAGCTGCACTGACGATACTAAGCGTACCGGTGCTGGCGGATTTTGCATCCGGGCGAGCAGCTTACGAGCGTGGCAATTTCCACGCCGCGCGCGAAGAGTGGGAGGCGCTCGCTAAGGCTGGCGACGCAGCGGCCCAGGCGGCCCTCGGCGGCCTGAATATTAATGGCGACGGCGATCACATAGATTATGGCGAGGCGGTGCATTGGACCCGCCGAGCCGCGGAGCAGGGCGAGGTTACTGGGCAGTTCAATATGGGCTCGATCTATGCCGGCGGGTTCGGAGTCGAACGCGATTATGGCGAGGCCGCGCACTGGTTCCGCCTAGCAGCTGAACAGAACGACGCCATCAGCCGCTATAACCTCGCTATCCTTTATTCCCGCGGTCTCGGCGTGGCGCGGGACGATATCGAAGCGGTTTATATGCTTAACACCGCCTCGATTATCGCTGGAACGCCGGAAATTGCCCAACACGAGCTTGCCGCAGAAGCCGAGCGACTGGCGCTCAATATGATGATGACCATGAGCCGAAGTGATATCGACGAGGCCCATGCCCGCTCGAAAAAATTCGAGCGCTACTACGTGCAGCATTATCTGAAGAGCTATTTCCATCGCCCGGCCAGTGGCGAAACCGCGCCGCAAGAGCCCTGAATCAGCTCCAATCCTGAACGAAAAACCCAGATTTAGACACAATATGTTGTGGTTAATCTGAGAAATTTACTTGCTATTAGCGCGTTACCCGCTATTTTGGGGGTGAAGCGGATTACCCTACAATATGTAGAACCACTAGATATGTGGCCAAGGTTTGCGCGAGTTTGCGCCAATATGAGGCGGGGAGAGTGACATGTCAGTCTGGACACCGGAACGTATCGCCGAAGTAACCAGATTGTGGGGCGAAGGCCTGACCACGGCGGAAATTGGCAAATTGGTGGGCGTCACCAAGAACGCCGTTGTCGGGAAAGCCCATCGTTTGGGCTTGCCGCCACGTCCCTCACCGATCCGGCACAAAGGCGGCGGCAGTAGCGGCGGAAGCACTAACCGCAGCGGGGGGGGGACGCGCACGCCACGACCAGTCGCCAAGGCGCCGATCAAACCGGTAAGCCAACTCGCTCTAAGCACCACCGGCGCGCGCTGCAAATGGCCGTTCGGACATCCCGGCGATTCGGATTTTCATTTCTGCGGCTCGCTCGCTCTAGTGAACAAGCCCTACTGCCCGGAGCATTATCAAATGGCCTATTTGCCGGCACGACCCAAGGGCGAGCCCAGGGAAAGCAAGAGCGAGCAACCACGTGTGGTTGCTCGGCGTTCAGCGTCCGCAGCGTAAAACCCGGCGGATTATTTAGCCGTTTTCTTCACGGCAGCGTCCATCTGGCCAAGCCACATCAGGCCGTACATGTGGAAGTCGCCGATCAGGCTAAAGACCGGATAGGTGAAGGTCGCCGGGCGGTTCCTTTCTATGAAGAAATGGCCAACCCAGGCGAAAAAATATCCGCAGACCGGCGCGCCAACCAGCAGCCACGTCTCGGAAAGCGCTGCCACCAAGACGACCAGCACAATCGCCCCCGACGTGCCGATGAAATGTAGGCGTCGTGTGCCGGCCCGGCTATGCTGCGAGACATAGAACGGCCAAAAGTCGCGATAACGGGTTATGCGTTGCTTGGCCATGCCCTTCTCTCTATCCTGCGCGCAACCCCAAGGCGGAGGTGGCGAAGTGCCATACTTTGCCTATAATGCTGCGAATTTTAGTCACTATAAACCATAAAGACCATAACGGAGCATGCCATGCCGGCAATGACCACACCGATATGCGATTTCGGCTGGAAAGCGCCTGACTTTGATTTGCCCGGCATCGACGATAGGAATTACACCCTCACTGATGTCCAGGGTGAAAATGGCACGCTGGTGCTGTTTCTTTGCAACCATTGCCCGTTCGTGAAGGCGATAATCGATCGCATCGTGCGCGACGTTTCCGAGCTTTCGATGCTCGGTATCGGCGCTGCCGCCATAATGCCTAATGACGTCACGAGTCATCCTGCCGATTCCTTCGAAAATATGAAGCTCTTCGCCGCAGAGCATAACTTTACCTTCCCCTATGTGATCGATGAGAGCCAAGCGGTAGCGCGCTCCTATAACGCTGTTTGTACGCCGGATTTTTTTGGCTTCGACGTATCCCTCGGTCTGCAGTATCGCGGTCGACTTGATGAATCTCGGCTCGATCCTGTACCAAACGCAACGCGTGATTTGTTTGAGGCAATGAAAGCGGTGGCGAAAAACGGCAGGGGCCCTGAGATGCAACTGCCCAGCATGGGATGTTCAATCAAATGGCGGAACGCCGCCTAACGCGGATAGAAAGAGGCAGCCCGTGGCTGATATTTTTCGCGAAGTCGATGAAGACATTCGCCAAGAACGCTACGAAAAACTGTGGAAACGATATCGCTGGTGGCTGCTTGGACTCGTCATCGCGCTTATCGGGGCGGTTGCCGCCTATGTGATTATCGATAAGCGAAATGACAGTCTGCGCCGCGAGGAGGGCTTACGCTTCGCCGCCGCCCTATCGGAATTGGAGGCCGGGCGGCCCAAAGAGGCCGCAGCTCAGTTCAAGGCCCTCGCCGAAGACACAGATTCTGGCTATCTCGCGCTTGCGCGCCTACGCGCCGCCGATGCGCTGGCGGCGGCTGGTGACAGAACCGCTGCGGTGGCGCTTTATGACGAGCTTTCGAGGGACAGCCAGGCCAACTTGCGCTACCGTGAACTCAGCGGGCTACTCGCTGCTGAGCACTTACTCGATAGCGCGCCGCCGCAGGAGGTAATGCAGCGCCTAGCGCCACTGGTCAGCGGCAATGGGCCGTGGCGATCACTGGCGGTCGAGTTGACCGCCCTCGCACAGATCAAAGCTGGACGAACCGACGCAGCGCGCCAAATGTTCGCCGAACTCAGCCAGGACCTGACCGCGCCCAGCGGAGTGCGTGCGCGCGCCCAGGAATTGTTGGCGAGTCTCGGTGGGCCGCTCAAATCGGATTCCGAGCCGGCAGCGCTGAACACCGTCACCGACTAACCATTATGTATGCGCCGCATCGCCTTCTCGCCGTTGTTCTTGCCGGCGCCGCGCTCAGCGGCTGCGGTCTGACAGATGAATGGCTCGGCTACACCGAAGCACCACCACTTCCCGGTCAGCGTCTATCGGTGCTCGCTTTGGAAAGCACCATCGAGCCAGATCCGCGCATTGCCAATCTTGACGTCCGTCTGCCCAAACCTTATTTCAACAAATCCTGGCCACAGGCGGGTGGCTATCCTGATCACGCTATGCATCATCTCGCTGGCAGGGAGCGGTTGGCGCCCCTTTGGCGTTCTAGTATCGGAGAAGGCTCGGGAGATGACGGGCGAATATTGAGCACCCCGGTAGTCGCCAACGGTCGCGTCTTTACTATCGATTCGGCGGCAGAAATCTCTGCCTTCGAAGTGACAAGCGGCGAGCGCCTGTGGCGCCTCGATGTGCGCCTTGAGGATGGCGAGAAAGACGGCTTCGGCGGCGGCCTGGCACTAGCCCACGGTCGCCTGTTTGTCAGTACTGGCTTCGGTCATGTGCTAGCGCTCGACCCCGCGAGCGGCGCTGAGTTGTGGCGCGAGAATATCGGTATTCCAATGCGCGCTGCTCCGGTGGTTGTCGGCGAACGCCTGTTCGCCATCACCTACGACAATCAGCTTTGGGCACTCTCAGCGGTCGACGGCGAGGTCCAATGGAGCCATTCTGGCATATCAGAGACGGCGGGTTTCTTGGGCGCAGCAGTGCCAGCGGTAGGCAGCGACATTGTCATTGCGCCCTACTCCTCGGGCGAGTTGCTAGCGCTTCGTGTAGAAAATGGGCGTACCATCTGGACCGATTCGCTCGGCGCCCAGCGCCCGGGCACCGGAAGCCTTGCTGCCCTCAACGACATCAACGGCTCGCCAGTGATCGACCGCGGCGTGGCCTATGCAATCAGCCATGGCGGACGGCTCGTAGCCATCGATTTGCGCACTGGTAGCCGCGTCTGGGAGCAGGATATCGCCGGCCTTAACACCCCTTGGATCGCCGGTGAATTCATCTTCGTGATGACCGTCGACGGTGAT
This sequence comes from uncultured Rhizobiaceae bacterium, assembly GCA_964624055.1. Classification (GTDB taxonomy): domain Bacteria; phylum Pseudomonadota; class Alphaproteobacteria; order UBA828; family UBA828; genus PTKB01. The sequence continues at coordinate 14,828 of CAZUXZ010000202.1, forward strand.
GTAGTATGTCTCACGAAGCGCAACGGCCGAGTGCGCTGGGTGCAATCCCTACCGCGCTTTGAGGATTCCGAGGAACGTGACGAACCGGTTTTCTGGAACGGCCCCTTGCTGTTAAGCGACCGCCTTATCGTGCTTGGCTCCAATGGCGACGCGCTCGCCATTTCGCCCTATTCGGGTCGCTTGCTAGGCAAATTAGAGTTACCTCATAGCGTACGCGTTGCGCCCATCGCCGCTAACGGCACGGTTTATATTCTGACCGATGATGGCGATCTGATCGCCTTAAGGTAAGTTGAGCCCCGCGTTATGACGTTAAGCGTCGCTATTGTCGGCCGGCCCAATGTTGGAAAATCCACCCTCTTCAACCGCCTCGTAGGTCGGCGCGTCGCCATCGTCGCCGAGACGCCGGGCGTGACCCGCGACCGGCGCGGGGGCGAGGGGCGCATCGGTCCCTTACGCTTTCGCGTGACCGACACCGCCGGGCTTGAGGTAGCGGCGCCTGACACACTCGGCGGGCGCATGATGGAGCAAACGCAGCGCGCTCTGGACGAAGCTGATGTGGCGCTCCTACTGGTTGACGGGCGCGCCGGCATCACTGCGGCGGACGAGCATTTCGCCGATCAGCTCAGGCGTACCGGCACCCCAATCATTCTCGTAGTCAACAAATGCGAGGGTTCCGCGGCGAGCGCCGGTATCGCTGAATCCCACGCCCTCGGCATGGGTGAGCCCGTGGCGATCTCTGCCGAGCATAACGAGGGCATGGCCGACCTCTATGAAGCGCTGGTTCCATTCAGCGGAGAGGTCGCGCCGGCGACGGGTGATGATACCGATAAGCTGCTTCGCCTTGCTATTGTCGGTCGGCCCAATGTCGGGAAATCGACCCTGCTCAACCGGTTAGTTGGCGACGAACGGATGATCACCGGCCCAGAAGCCGGCATCACACGCGATTCAGTGGCAGTCGAATGGTCGTTTAACGATAGGCGCGTCGAGTTGGTTGATACGGCGGGCCTACGCCGTCGCACCCGCGTCTATGAAAATATCGAAAAACTCTCCTCCGAGGACACCCACACCTCCCTCGGCCGCGCCGAAGTGGTCGTGCTGCTGTTCGACGCGACGGAACCTCCGGCCAAGCAGGATTTCAGCATCGCCAACAGGCTAGCCGAGGAAGGCCGTGCGCCAGTACTGGTGCTCAACAAATGGGATCTGGTGGCAGAGCCGGACGGCATAATGCGCGACATGCGCGCCCGCCTCGTCGATAGCCTGCCGCAGCTCAAGGGCGTGCCGCTGGTGACCTGCTCTGCGCTCACCGGCAAAGGCTGTGAGCAAATCATGCGGGCAGTTCTTAACGTCTATGACAGGTGGAACATCCGTATTGCGAGCGCCGCGCTAAACCGCTGGCTCGCCGACGCAATAGAGATCCACCCACCGCCGCTCGCAGCCGGCCGCCGCGTTCGTTTGCGCTACGTAACCCAAGTCAAGGCCCGCCCGCCCACCTTCGTTGCCTTCGTCAATCGCCCCAACGCGCTGCCAGACAGCTACCGACGCTATCTGGTGAACGGCCTACGCGATGCATTCGGTTTAGAAGGCGTGCCCATCCGGCTCTATTTACGCAAGGGAAAAAACCCTTACACAAAGCAGAAATAGCCAACCCAATCGGGAAAAGAGTTTAATTCGCCAGACAAAATCGTCGTCAGCGTGATTTCGTATTTTAGCGTCCATCTGGCCCAAGTTTGGTCAAGGTCGCCGGTCGTGAACCCGGCCTCAATTTTGGCAACGGTGATTAGCACCAGACAACCTTCATACTGGGGAGTCTAGATGTCACCGGCTTTAGCTTCTTAGAAATCAAGGTGTGCGGCACACGTGTTACACACTCCTCGTCGCTTTCGCCGAAAGCGTGCGCCGAAGTGCGGTTAAGCTCGGTCTTGGATTGGAAATGCAACCGCGAGTCGTCGTCGCCGCAAAAACGATTCTAGGCGAGGTACTACGCGCCAAAAGTCGGGCACTAAATAAAGTGTTCTCATCCCGTTAAAGACACCGCAAAGGGCGGATATTAATCTTTTGGCGCCAAGCAAGTGCGAGCAGATGCGGAATACCCCTAGAATTTATGCCTTAACGCGCTCTGAGCAGGGATCGTAAAGCGGCTGGAGTGATGGTTTTGCCGAATAAAGCTCGCCCGCCACCTCGATTTCATATGTGCCGGACATTACATAATCTACATCCACCCCGTTCTCGTGCTCAATATAGCCGAGACCAACCGCACCGCCCAGGGTATGGCCATACATGCCCGAACGGACATAGCCAGCCAACTCGCTATCGCGCCAGATCGGCTCATTCTGATAAAGCAATGGCTCTGAGTTTTCGAGCAAAAACTGAACGAGGCGCTTGCTCACGCCGATTTCCTTCTGTTTCAGGAGCGCGTTGCGTCCATTAAAGCCGCCCGGTTTGTCTAATTTCACCGCAAAACCGAGACCGGCTTCAAGCGGCGTGTCGTCGTCGGTGATGTCGTGCCCGTAATGGCGATAGGCCTTCTCGATGCGGAGCGAATTCATCGCATGCATGCCGGCATGGCGCAGACTAAAATCTGCGCCCGTCTCGACCAACAGGTCATATACCCCGAGAGTGAACTCGCTCGGTATATAAATCTCCCAGCCGAGCTCACCGACATAGGTAATACGCGAGGCGCGCACCAGGGAATAGCCAAGCTCAATCTGGCGGCTCGCTGCGAAGGGAAAAGCCTCGTTCGAGAGATCGTCCGGAGTAAGACGCGACAAGAGATCACGGGCGCGTGGGCCCATGATACTGATTATCGCGAGCCCAGAGGTAACATCAGTCGCCACCACATGAGCATCCTCGGGAATATGACGTTTAAGCCAATCGAAATCGCGCACCTGAAACTCACCCGAAGTGACGATGAGATAATCGTCCAGGGCAAGGCGAGTGACGGTCAAATCTGCCTCGATACCGCCTGCTTCGTTGAGCCATTGGGTATAGACCAGACGCCCCGGTTCCATTGCCACATCGTTGGCACAGATCTGGTTGAGCACACGCTCGGCGTCCCGACCCTGCAAACGGAACTTGGCAAAGGAGCTTTGATCTAGAAGTCCAACGCCTTCGCGTACCGCGCGGTGCT
>CAZUXZ010000203.1:0-3139 GCA_964624055.1 uncultured Rhizobiaceae bacterium
TAACGAGAACGCCGTCACCGTTGTCGTACATGACGCCGAGTTTGTGCTGGGCGGCTGCATCATCCTGCTCGGCAAGCGGCGAAAGCTCTCGGAAGGCCATAGTGTCGCGCATGTTTAATCGTAACGCCAATCGGAACGCTATGTCGCGCTGAAAGACCAACGGCACCAATAAGCACCTGTGACGGCACCTTATCCCGGCGCCGGAATCCTATTCCCACGGTCCGTGTGCCGTGATAGCCAAACCGAGACGCTTGGCGAGCAAACCATTTGAGCAAAACCCGGCCCAAGCCCCGGTCTGCGGAACCATCCTAGGCGGTCACAGGAAGCCGCCCCGGTGCTTCCGCAACCGGCTACTGAAACGGCCGCCCGGGCCCCTGAACCATGGTGCGTGATCCATGATCCGGGATGCAGTATCCCTGGTATCGTGAGCGCGGAACACTGTCCAAGGGCGGCTTCCCACGGACCACGGGGCGCTTTGGGAGAAACCTATCCATTACCGCATCGGGGCAGGGTGGTATTTGGTCCAAAGGAACCCGACTATGCGATCAATGGCATGAAAGTTTAGGGGTAGATTTGGGGGTAGCAATCGAAATTGTTCGTAAAACCCTTGGAAAATATGGGTTTTAGGCGGACGCCCCCTCCGCCATACCCTTGTCTAGGGCCGCCCAACCTCCATCTTCATACACCAGAAAGCATATTCGACTATATTTGGGTTCTTGAGTTCAAACTTATGCCATTCGGAAAGAGAGTTAAGTACGGGCTTTTCCGAGAATGATGTCCTAAATTTTCTCAACGTGCTTTGATCCCCCATTTCAAATCCTAAAAATTTTAGATTTAGAGCCTTTAGAGCCGCCTCAATTTGCGGCAACGTAAAGCGATGCTCTTGCACATGAAATAGTAGATCACGGCAATTACTTAAGCAGAAGAAGTCCGGCCTACTGCAAATTGTTGCCATTTTCGAATTTTTATCTTCAGCCATAGATATAATATATTGCCGACATTGGCGAATATCTTTGGGTGACGCGGTATACCCCATTTCGGCAATCAGGGAGCGCCCGCTGACAATATCTTGCCGTTCCGCTTCACCGTATAGGCCGACCTTCATAACCCCTCCAGGCCGTAGAAGGTCCACTAAAGTGCGCCACCCGGCCAGCGGATCACCAAGATGGTGAAGCACCCCAACGCTTTCAATGAGATCAAATTGACGCCCGATGTTTCCTAATTCCATGATGTCCGCTTGGGCATATTCTATATTTGAGACTCCGATCTCTTCAGTTTTCCTTAAGGCGTAGGAGAGGCTGCTCAAACTCAAGTCCACGGCCAGTACGCGCGCATTCGCAAATCTGGTGGCCGTCGTGAGAGAGTGCTGGCCGGTGCCGCAGCCAGCTATTAAAATTTCCGGGCTTTCTGGGGATCGGTAGTCTCCAAGATCAAAGCGAAGTGGAGCTCCCTGCAATACAGCTCTAATCGACCTGCTATTGTAAATAGTGTTGGTCTTGATCCAACGGGGATAGGGATTTTCCTCGTATTGCTGGCGAACCGACTGGGAAATCAAATCGTTTATGGCGGTCAGGCAGGGAATTGTTGGAAGCAAAGACTGCTCTTCTGACGGTTCCAAAATTTGCCGCTCAACCACTTTCTTGACGATGCCTGTCCATTTGCGTTCAGACAATTCCTGGGCCCAGGGGAATTTGTAGAGCGGCCTATACGTACCCAGCGTGACAATGAGGAATGAAGGTACATCCCGCTTCGTTCTCACCAGAGTCGCAATCCTTTGCTGAAGCTGCTCGATTGCTACGCTTTCATGGTCGGTTTCGGGATAAATGTACTCATTGGTAAAACATTGGAGAGCCAAAGCCGCTGAAAATGGCAGGCTCCGCTCATCCTTCTTTCCTGCCATCGTCTCCCAGATCATAGAGCGACGCAGGAACGTGAGCATCCGCTCTATTTCCAAGTCAGGGATAGTGCACAGTTCCAGGATTCGGAGAAATAGAGGGATCGCCGATAACTGCTCAGCCACATCGTGATAGGCTATTTCATCTTCGGATTTCCCAAATGATGACAAAGTAATAATTCGCGAGAATTCTGAGTGACGACGAAGTGCGCTGATCACTGACAGGATTACGTTGGAAGGCCGCACCGTGGGTCGGTCTAATAGGAGCAATAATTCCTGCCAGAGATCTTCATCAACAGAAGTGAACGACAAAGACCCTAAAGATACTGCCAAACATGCCCAGAAAAGGTCGTTCTCGGGATTGAGAGTGATGGCGCGCCGCAGATGGGTGAAGGCCGATTCAACCTGCCCCAGTTCAATGAGCACAAGCCCCAGATTGTTATGTGCCTCGGCGTAATCAGGCTTGCTGGCGGTAGCTTTTCGGTAGCTTTGTACGGCGTCATCCAGCCGCCCTATTTTCTGTAAAGCATTTCCAAGGTTGTTATGTGCAGCGGCAAAATCGGGCTTGATGGCTAGAGCTTTGTGGTAACCTTCCACGGCCTTATCCAACTGCCCTAATTTCTGAAACGCATTGCCAAGGTTGTATTGTGCCTCAACGTAATCAGGTTTGAGTTCTAGGGCCTTGTGAAAGCAAGCGACCGCTTTATCTAGCTGGCCTAATTCCTGGAAAGCATTGCCAAGGCTGCTGCGTGCCTCGGCATAGTTTGGCTTGATGGCGAGGGTCTTCGTGATGAGATCAACGGCTGTGTCGTATTTTCCCACCTTATGAGCAATCACGCCAAGCAAATGCAAGGCGACAGCCTGCTTAGGGTCAGCTTGTAGTATCTTTTTATAAATGCGCTCAGCTTGTGGAAAGCGGCCCGCATTTTGGTGCTGTAAAGCGAGGGCCATGGCTTGGGGGAGGGTTAGTGTTTCTTTCTTGGCGGCAGGCCCTGCTGATCGAGCAGACATCGCGTTCTTAGCGGATTTTTCAATTTTATCCACTAGCGGTGTTTTTCTGCTTTACTCATTTTTAGATCACAATCACTGATTAGCTCTGGTCTTGCACAACCATTGGCCTATTTCCCCAGCGTCTCGTTCCTCTGGATTCAAACATTTAATCTCATTTCGGTAGGGGTTGCATGCCAGCGTCTTTGCTTCAACAAAAAATGTTATTTCCAAATAGATTTATTCGGTCTCTTCATT
>CAZUXZ010000204.1:0-19628 GCA_964624055.1 uncultured Rhizobiaceae bacterium
GTCGATTCGTTTGCGGGTATCGCGGCTCTCGTTCCGGATGTCCTGCAGGTCTTCGCGCAAGTACGATGCGGCCCAGTGCATTTCTTTCGGATGGGGCCCTGAGGGTGGCGAATCTGTTAGATTCGCGACATGATCGTCTCCCTGTAAAATACGGGGTTGCACGGTGTTCACCAAGCCAATCTCAGTCCCGCAGTCTGCAAGGCACATGCCAGCGTTGGTGCAGTTGAAGATGCATTTCATGTCGCGCGAGGTGGATCATTGCGCACACAGTGATGTCGCGGATGAATAGCAGTCGTGGCCATTCAGAATCCGGAGCAATCCGGCTTCTGAATGGGGTTCTCCCACCTCACGGTTGCTGCCGATTGTCCCTCCATCACCAAGTGACCTCAACGGCATCGGGTAGTTCCGTACGCGCTTCCTGGGGCACATTCACTCGGAGCACACCATCAGCAACATCGCCCGGCAGCGTCTCTCCAGTGCGCATCAGGCGGATCGACTTCGGACTGGAACCGGCTTTCACCTCGGCCGCAGTCTTGAAGTCGGGCAGAAAATGCAGGTAGGAGACTCCTTCGCGCTCCGTGATCGGGACGTTGGTGTCTTCCGGCCACGATCCACCGTAGGTGCCCTGCACCGAATCGCCGCTGTGCTTCATCCATGCTGCCATTTCTGATAGGGTATTCAGCGCCGGCGGCGGCATTTCGCCGTCGCGGTCGGGACCGAAGTTGAGCAGGTAGTTGCCGCCCCAGGCGCTGACGAGGACGAGTTCCTCGAGCATGAGTGCGAGCGAGCGGAAGTTGGCGCCCTCGACATGGCCCCAGCTCGGGGCTCCCAGGTACTTCGTGACGTTGTGATCGTACTGGTCGATCGTCGTCGTGCAGAACTCGAAGGGACGCTGCGGCCGCTTCGCCTCAAGCTTCTCGTAGCGGCACTCGAAGGTGCTGAAGTCGCCGCTGCCCTCGCCGTGGCCGCGATCATTGATCATCACGCTCGGCTGTAGCTCGCGTACGCGCTCATTCGTCATCGCCGAACCGCCGTCGTACCAGAACACGTCGAGGTCACCGTACTGCGTCAGCAACTCTTCCATCTGGCCGACGACGTAGGGCCCATCTTCCTCATCGCGCTTCTTCTTCTCGTTCGTCACCCACTCCTGCTGTGGCATGCCGGAAGACGGATCCCACTGCGGCAGCTCGATCGGTTCGTGCCGCAAGCCGAGCGGCTCGTCGGCATAGCCGAAGGAGCGCCGGTGACGCTCTCTGTACCAGTCTCCCGGTGAGTAGTAGAAGCCGACTTTCATGTCATTATTGCGACAGGCTTCGACAAATGGCTTGATCAGATCACGCCCACCCATGTGCGTCTTCGTGCTCAGATCGCCGAATTCGCTCGGCCACAGGGCGTAGCCGTCGTGGTGCCGCGTCGTCAGCACTGCGTAGCGGAAACCGGCATCACGCGCCGCCTTCATCCAGACATCTGGGTCATACTTCTGGGGGGCGAACTCGTCTGCCTGATCCCAGTAATCCTCCGGCGTCAATTTGTTCTTGTTGTTCAGCTCTGCGTCGTAGGGCGTGTTCTTGATCATACACCACGAGAGATCGCCCACAGCGCGGACGCTGGAAATGCCCCAGTGGATGAACATGCCAAGGGCGGCGGTCTCGTACCACTGCGCGCTCGGTGCCGCGCTAGCAGGTGCCAGTACTCTCATTTCAGAACTCCTTTGGTTTCACCGATTGCAGTCTGTCGTCCTTCAGCCAGCCAGCTCCGAGACCGGGCGTGCACCAGATACGAGGCTACCGTCCGTACCCCATGCGGTCTGGTCCCGGTTCGTCTGTACACCACAGAGCCATTCCCAGGTGCGCCGACAGCGGATGCGTTCGCGATAGTGCTCGACGTTGGTGACGTAGGGCTGAATTCTCACGTCTTCGTACTCTGGAATCTCTTCTGAATCTGTAATCCAGTCCCGCGTCGGCTCGGCCGTTCGGAAATAGGAGAACTTGATCATTCCGCGCCGCCGGTCGTTCAGCTTCGGTCCCGCCTTGTGCCAGATTCCGTAGTGTCCCATGACGACGGTTCCAGCGGGAACGGTGAGCGAGGCCTGGCCAGCGATGTCGCCGTAGTGGGCGATCGCTTCGCGATCTACCAACCGGAATGCCGAACCCGGCAAGATCATGGTCGGTCCGTCTTCGAGCCCGACTTCCTGCGGGTAGTAGTAGCACTGCAGGTGAGTGACGCCGATTCCGGTTTCGGAGAGACCGTCTGAGTGCCAATTCTGACCCTCGTGCGGGGCTTCATACAAATGGTGATGCGCGGATGTTGGCGCCAGGAAGTCCCTGCCGAGCAGTGAGCGGGCAACTCCGGCTACTTCCGGATGAAGGAAGACGCCCTGAATGAACTCCGGTGTCTGCACCAGCGGTTTCAGACTTCTGTCAGTCAGCTCTTCGTAACGCTTGCGGATATCGTCGGCGATTACGCCCTCGAGGATCACGTAGCCGCTGGCGACGAAGGCCATGACGTCGCGGTCCGTCATCGTTGGCTGAACATCAGTCATGGCGATCGAATCTTTCCAACACATACTCGTAGCCGACGTAGGTGTTCTGTTCGCTGAATGGATAATTCTGGGGCGCCGGAAACTGCAGAATGCGCCAGCCGTCGCGCACTGCATCGAGGACGGTCTCGTAGGGAGGTTTGCTTGTGGGCAGCGCTGGCTCTTCTGATTCATCCGGATCGTAGAGCTGCCAGCTGACGACCTCGGCTCGCATATCGCTGCGCCTCGATTGCAGGTAGAGGATTTTCTGTTTTGGCTTGGGAACCAGGAGCTTTTCGAGCGCCGCGAGATCGTCATGCGAGAACTCGCCGGCATCGACTCTCGCTCTGCTAGCGTCGATCCACGTTTGTATGGAGTTGCTGGCCATCACGCAGAGTCCTCGCCGTCGGTCAGCCAGTCAAGGGAGAAGCGGGCGAAGATCGTCCGCGGTCCCATCCACAACCAGTAGAGCAGGCCGATATCGTTGTTGGCCAACACGGTGAGACAGGAATAGGCCACCGGTCCCTCGAAGATGAGCTTGGACACTGGCCACGTCTTCCCTTCGTCATAGCTGAGCTTGACCGTCATCTTTTCGCGCGCCGTGCTGGCCGGATTCGAAAACAGGAGCCGGCTCTTGCCGCCATCTTCGGCGAATGAGTAGCGAATCGAGCAGCCCTGACACAGGGAGTCGACGAGCTCCTCGTTGTAGGTCATTTCGGACCAGGTATCACCACCATCGCTGCTCATGGCCTGACCACGGCACTTGGGTCCGGTGTACTGGCGCATGTTGAGTTGCAGCGAGCCGTCTTCGAGCTCCACCACGTGACACTCGTCTGTGTCCGGTGGCATGCTGCCGCCAAGTTTCCAGCTAACACCGCGGTCATCGCTGTAGAACACATGCGAGTGTTGGGCATGATGGACACCGCCGTGCTCGAAATAGCCTTCGAAGGGTTCGACCTTCTCGCTGTGGTCGCACGGAATGACGATGCGACCGTTGTGGGGCTCACGCTGCTTCTGCATGCCGGCCCCGGGACCGCAGGCGTAGAACCCCCACCCCGGGTGCCGGACCTGGTCGGTGATGTCGCGCGGTTCCGACCAGGTTGCGCCGTCGTCGTGGTAGTCACTGTGGATGACCTTGACTTGGTTGTCGTTGGCGAACACCCCGTCGCGGACCTTTTCGCGCTCCTGGTGGTTGTAGGTCAGCCAGATCGCCCCCGAGATCTGGTCGACGACGGCGCAGGGATTGTTGATCTGCTTGCCGCGCGGTGATTCGGCGAGCACTTGCAATTCACCCCAGGTGCGGCCGTTGTCGAAGCTGCGCTTGAGGACAATGTGGGCGGTGTAGCGCTCCTGCGGCGTCTTGCGATTCTCGCGCCAGGCCGACTCGCAGAAGGCGAGGAGGGTTCCCTTCTTGGTGGTGACGAGAGCGGGGATGCCGTATTCGTCAAAGCCATCAGTGCCATCGACGAAGACGTCAGTCTCGAACAAGCTGCCCTCTTCACTCATGTTGCGTTCCTCCGGTGAGTGCTCAGATCACATCAGCGGAGCAGGAGCATAGCGTTGCCGCTCGGGCGCGGCAAGCGGACGGGATTCCCTGTTGAAAAGGTCGGGCCTCTGGGCTCAGTAATCCCATTTCGTGAAGTCCATCCACCTGGTGAGATTCCGCTGACTCTCGGTGAAACGGGCGCGGACGTCGGTGGGGAAATAGAAATGATGGCAATTTTTGGGTTCGCGCATCATCACGTTGTAGTAGGCGTGAACGTAGTTGAAATACAGGTTGGAGCGCTCTCCATCGGTGGTCTTCAGAAGACCGTTGTGGACGACACATTCGGAAAACAGGAGCACGTCTCCGGTCTTACCCGTGATCGGCATCGATCCCGGCAGCTCGAGTCCGTCGTAATCGTCGAACTTGAGATCGAACGAGCTTTTGTGAGAGCCCGGCAGGCCAACGCCGCATCCATCTTCCGGGCCGTTGTCGGTCAGGAAATAGACGGTATTGAACATGCGCGAGCGGATTTCACCGTCCTTGCAGACGTAGTCGGACGTGGTGATGCCGCGGTGCCAGCCGCTGTGCACGGCGCCCTTGAATTTGGTGATCGACCAGGTATTGATGAGTTGTGGGTCGCCGACAAACTCTTGCAGGTAGGGGAGGATCCGGGGGTGATCGATCAGGCTGTCGAAGGCGGGATCCAGGCGGACGATACCGTTGAGGCGGACCTGGTTAGCCCGCTTGAGCTCTTTGGTCCCGCGGGCGGCCATCCCGGCGTCTTCGTATTCACTCTGTTCGAGGGTGTGCAGGACCTCTCTATAGCGTTCGCATTCCTCCTTCGACAGCACTTCCCTTAGCAGCAAATAGCCTTGCAGATCGAAGAGGAATTTGTCCTCTACTGAGACATCCGTAGACATGCGCTCTCCTTTAGCGAGGCTCCGTCACCGTGAGCACCTGGTTGGCGGCCACATTGCGCAATTCCTGCACGGCACCGCTCGGCCAGCGCAAGGTGATCCTGTCGGCGCGGTCCGCAGCGCCCAACCCGCAGTGAACGCGCATGTCGCTGTGACCCAGATAGCTGCCGCCGCTGCGAACCTCCGTCATCTGGGTCCGACCCCCGGACTCGATTTCGACTCGGGTACCGACACCATCGCGGTTGCTGCGCGTTCCCACGGTTCTGATGAACAGGTGATTGTTGGTGTTACCCCCTTCGTTGCGCAAGAGGTTGGGGGCTCCGTTCAAGGTCAAGACGAATATGTCCAGATCACCATCGCCGTCGTAGTCGGCGACCGTGGCACCGCGACTCACGGCGGTGATCGCCAGGCCGGGACCGGCCAGCGACGAGACGTCGCGAAAGGTGCCGTCGCCCCGGTTCTCGAACAGGATGTTTCGCTGGGCGTAACGGGCGCTCTCGGCGACGGGGTAGACATGGCCGTTGGCGACGAAAATGTCGAGATCGGCGTCGTTGTCGAAGTCGAAGAAGACGGCTCCCCAGCCGACATCGGAGCGGCCTACCTGAGCCACTCCGGTGACGAATGAATCTTCAACGAAGAACCCATCCCCGACGTTCCGGTAGAGCGCGTTGTATTCGTGCTCGAAGTTGGAGACGAAAATGTCAAGGCGCCCGTCGGCATCGAAGTCTCCTGCCGCCGCACCCATGCATCCCTGCTCCGACCCGTCCATGCTGAATCCGGCTCCCGACGCCAGCGATTCATCGGCGAAGGTGCCGTCGTGCAAATTGACGAACAGCTTGTTCGGCGTGCTGTCATCGGCGACGAACAGATCGGGCCAGCCATCATTGGTGAAATCGGCGAACAGCGCCTGGAAGCTGTAGTACGGCTGTCCGGCCACACCGGCAGCAGCGGACACATCAGTAAACGTCCCGTCGCCGTCATTGCGATAAAGCACATCGCCTTGCGGGGGCAGTCCACGGGGCCCGCAGAACACGTCGTGGTTCTTCCACACACAGGGCAGCGTCGACTCGTAGTCGAGGGAGAAATCGATGTAGTTGGCCAGGTAGAGATCGAGGTCGCCATCGCGATCGTAGTCTCCGAACGCCGATCCGGTGCTGTAGCCATGGTGGCCCACACCCGCTGTGGCCGTCACGTCCTCGAAGGTGCCATCTCCAAGATTACGAAACAACCTGTTCGGCCCGAAGTTGGTGACGTAGAGGTCGAGGTTACCGTCATTATCATAGTCGGCGGCCACGCAGCCCAGACTCCAGGTGGTGTCGCCTACCCCGGCGGTTGCCGTGACATCGGTGAAGTGGCCATTGTCGTTGCGGTAGAGTCGGTTGCGGGGATGCTCCTCATCCTCAAACCCTTCGAAGCGAGATCCATTGACGACATATAGGTCGCTGTCGCCGTCATGGTCGTAGTCGAAGAACGCGGATCCCCCGGATTTGGCCTCGACGATATAGCGCTGCGCCGGCGTGCCGGAGATGTTGCGGAATTCGCTCAGACCGATCTGCGAGGCGACATCGACGAACTGAACAGATATGGAATCAGGCGCCGGGGCAGAAACTGCAGGCCTGGAAAGGAGGAACAGCAGGGCGCATATAGCCGTCCGGTAGGTCAATGCTGGCTTTCCACTGGCAGTGTCGTTATCGGGCATGCCCGGAGACGATAGACTCTGGCAATCAGACATCAGTCACCATATATATATATGGTCAGTTCGGTCGGCAAGTAAATGGCTAACCCCGCGTTGGTTACATGGCATTCGTAAACGAGACATCGGTTGTCAGATACACGGTGACCATCCTGATCCTGTCGCTGGCGACAATGGCAGGTGCCCAGGATTACGGCAGCCGCCTTGGTACCGTGATCGGCGGCCGGCTCAGCCATGAGCCAGCTGGTCCCGGTGTCCTCTTTGGTGCCCTCGATCCAACCGTGCGGAACTGGTACCTCCCTCAGGAGCTGTTCGATGAGCACCGATGGCGGCAATGGGAGGTCTCCAAGTACGCCACCAACCCCTACAACCGCTACGTTCCCGCCTTCAACGAGGGCGAGCGCTTCTACGACTTTTACGGAGACTTCATCAGCCAAGGTTGGCTGCTCTACGACTGGCGTCAGGACCAGCCCGGCGACTCAGGCAGTTCACTGTTCAAAGGCCGGCAGTTAACCGACTGGTTCCAGAACGTCACTGTCAGCAGCGATTCGAGAGGACAGCACGGTTACGCGATAACCGTTGGCAACCAGATCCGCACGACGCTGACGCCGATGACGTTCTCCAAGCCAACCTTCAACGGTGTGCAGGCGGATTACGTTTCTGACAAGTACGCGGCGACCATCATCGCTTCCAGAATCAGCAATCCCGCCGGTTCGAGTTCAGGCGCCGATCGAACCGCCAACTCAACCAGCCTGGTTGGTGGCCGTGCAACCGCCCAGGTCGGGGACTTCGTCACCATCGGTGGGACCCTGGTCGATGCGCGCAACTCGAACACGAATCTCGATCTCTTCGGAGGCAATCTGGCGGCCGGCAACCTGACTCGAGGCCAGTCGAGTACGCCGGTGACGGTGATCGCCGTCATCCTCAGCGACGATTCCCCAGAGGATGCCACCGGCGGTGCTGCCTTGTTCAATCACGACATCCAGATCACCAGCCGCGATTTCACTACCGGGGACGACGCCGTCTGGCGTCTCGATCAGGTGGTCCGCGCCGACGCCAACTGGCCGGAGATCTTCGGTGGTTTCAACCGGGGGGGGTACCTGGCGGCTGATGGCAACGAACGTATCGTCCTCAACTATGACTTCTCCCATCCAGATTACATCGGCCCCGACCCCACCAGCATCGTCGCGGTCGAGTTCGACTACGTGCTGGCCAATGATTACAAGGTCGAAGTCTGGTCCGATCACCAGCCGGGAATCGCAGGCCTTCCCCGGCCGCCGCTGACGAGTGCCATCATCGACGCCCAGCGGCCGGCGCTGCTGCCTGTGGTACGGGCTGAGGGCAATGTTCAGGACGTGACCAACATTCGTCGGGTGAGCTTCGACTACGGCTTGCCGACAGCCAACATGATCGCCGGTTTCACGATCGAGGGGGCGGATATCCTGGGAGTCCATTTCTACGGTGAGTGGGACCGCAACTTTCGCTACTCGCAGTACCCCAACGTGGCCGTGTTCAACAACAACGATCAGCACGAGATATCCCGGCGCACTTCCGACGCGCGCTACTTCACCGTCTCCAAGCAGCACTACCCGCTCTTTCTCTACGGTGAGGCCTACGCTCTCGACGCCGACTATTCGACAGGTGCCTTCATCGTCGACGCCGAAGGCAGTGTTGAGTATGACGATCTGGGCCGCCACCGGTACGAGTTCGTAGAGGACAACGACGACCAGGACAGGTTGCCCGACTGGGTGCGACCCGGGTCGCAGGCTGGTGATCTCGACGTCTTTCCCGGTTGGGACGAGAACTACGACTTCATCTCCGACTTCAACCAGAACGACAACAAGACGTTGCGCAACGCCGTGCCCGATTACGAAGAGCCCTTCCTCAGGCACGATGTCGACCGGCCCGAATTCCTCTTCTGCATCGATCTGAACAACAACGCCTGGATTGACCGCTTCGAAGACGACACCCGACCTGACTATCCCTACCAGGCGGATCGCAAGGGTTTCAACGCGTTCGGTGGGATTCACCTGAGCTCTTCGTTGCGCCTGATGGCCGGTCGTCTCGACGAGCGCATGTTCACGCAAGCGAGCGACAACCGCACGACCTACGGCCTGATTACGCTCGACGAGAGCTATCGCTTCGGCCGGCTGCGCGTTTTTGACATGTTGAAGCGAGCTCGCGACACGATTCCCGACGATCGCCTGACGGCCTCCCCGTTCCTGGGAGCCACACCACGGCAGCGACCCCTGGTCGAAGACATCCTGCCGGCCCAAGACGCCTGGATCAACACGGCGTGGATCGGCTTCGATTACACGGCGGTGCCGAACCTGAAAGTGATCAACAAGGTGAAGCACGAGGTGTACCATCAGGTTGCCGACAATCCGTTGGATGCGAGCGGACGCACGATGGACGGCTCGACCAGCTTTCTGGGTTGGATCAACAAGGTTGAATACGACGGCGCCATCGGCTCCGTGACCTTCGAGCCCAAGACGAAGATCGAGTATTTGCGGCGCGAGCCCTTCGTCAGAGAATCTCTGCTGGGCCAGGTCCTCGACACAGATCAAGAGCACTGGATGGGGTCGTTGACGCTGCTGGCTCGGTTTCCTTATCTGCAGCAGACGACGATTACGAGCGGTCTTGAGCTCACCCAGTTCATCGACCGCGTTGTCGACGAGGACCGCATGGTGGCCGACGGCATCGCCGAACCGACGGGTGACGAACGCTCTATCAATCTCGCCGTGCAGCTGACGACCAAGTCGGCTTATCAGGGGTACTGGTTGACGACCCAGTTGGGGTTCCGGGTGGCGCGCATCCTCACGGAGCACGTTCGCGCTGACGAACTGGGTGCCTTCGGTAAGGTCAACTCAGCCACGACCGAGACCGTCAGCTTCATCACCGTGTACGCGGGAGTCAACTGATGGAGCGCTCACTGCTACGCAGGGCTTTCACCTTTATGCTGGTGCTCGCCAGTGCGGTCGGAGCCGATTTACAGACTATCGTCGTCGGAGAAGGCGGTGATAACTGGGGGGGCGAGGGCGACATCACACCCAGTATCATCCGCACCGGGAACAGGGCCGTTGACCGGACGAACACGCCAGGCGGCGTCATCGACTTCGACCGTCCGGACTGGCGCGGCTGGGTCTTTCCGCAGGAAGTAGACTCGACCCTCAACATCATGCCAGGGCTCACCGACCTCGAGCGGGGAGGCAGCCTGACTACACCGACGTTTTCGTTCAAGTCGTTCAAGCCGGCGATGCTGAAGATGATCGACGACGACGGAAGAACGGCGCTCGAAGTCAGGCCAGAACGGGCAGGCGAGAGCACGAAGGCGAGGGGCTTCATCATGCAGTTTGACCTCGGGGCCATCTTCGCCCTGACGCGCATCAAATTCTTTCCGCGCAACGCGGACCCGGCCTATCCAGCACCGTTGACCCCGAACCAACAGGACTTTTTGAAATCGTTCGAGATTCTCGAAAACGATGGCTCACTTCAAAGTCAGGCCGGCGGCATACTCCAGTTCGACACCTTCGTGGACGTCGGGAGGAACGACGAGCAGATCGTTGATCTGCGATTCGAGCCGCAGCGCATCCGACACGTGAGGTTGAAGGTGACGAACACGGCCGAATTCGAGATTGCCGAATTCCAGGCCTTTGCACAGGGCTTCGTACCCACCGCCACCTACGTCTCCAACGTGTTCGATTTCGGCCAACCAGCTCTGCTCGGCAACCTCCGTTGGCGCCAGCATCAGCTGGGTGATCCCGAGCGGTCCCAGGTACGGGTTCGAACGCGTACGGGAGTGGATGCCAGCACGGTGGTGTATCCGCGGGTTGGCCTGCAGCCCTCGGGCCGGACCAATGTAGTCGACGCCGAGGGAGGCTTGCTGGAGGAGGAGGTCCCGATCGAGGCGCTGTGGAAGAGGGCGGATGCCATCGCCGATCCAGGTCTGCGCACGGTCGTCGAAGAGACGCTCGAGAATCCGGAGCTCGACGGTAGGGAGGTACTACTGTTTTACAATGGGCTGCCGCTGGAACAGAGGGCGGAACTCGAGATCGACGAGGGCTACTACCAGCAGGAGGTCGTCTCCGCCAATCGCCGCGATCTGCGCGAAGACTTGACGAACTGGAGTGCCTGGTCGTCCCCATACGAGATATCGGGGATCGTCGATGACGCCGCGATGTTGGCGGAGACTGGTGTCGGCGTGAACCTCGTCTCACCCAGCCCGCGCCGCTATTTCCAGTTCATGGTGGAATTCGACAACCAGGATTTCGACACGGCTACCGGTATAGGCGGATTGAGCTTCGATGTGCAGACTCCTGCCCTGACCGACTCGTTGATCGCCGAGATTCTGCCACGAACCACCGTGGTGGGCGAGCCCACTCGGTTCACCTACGCCATCCTCAACAAAGTGGCACCCGGACGAGATGGGTTTAACCGCATCGAGGTCGACACGCCGATCAGAATTGACCGCCTGATGGGGATAGAGGTAGAGATCCGTGGTTCCGGGGAAGGCCAGCGGCTCGTGGACTTCGCCGACGTATCGCTCGAGGCGCCATTCCAGCCAGTGATCCGCGATGAGATTACCATTGACGAAGTGCGCGATGATGGATTCGTCATCTCCTTTCCCAGAATCGAGTCAGACGCGCTGCTGAAGATCGAGTTCGAGAGCGCCGTACTGCGCTACGGGACCGTGTTTTCTGCGCGTGCCCGCGATGCCGGAAACGACATGGTGGGTCAGGAAGTGATCCCCGGAAACGCGGCCGATCTGAGCGGTCCCGACCTAGCCGATCCCGACACCCAGCCAGTCGGCAGTCTGAATCCGCGCAACCTGTCTGTCTCGGTACCGATCACGCGTGACCTGCTCGTAAACGTCGCGGCCGAGCCTGCGGTGTTCACCCCCAATGGCGACGACATCAATGAAAGCGCCCTGATTCGCTACGACATCACCAACATCGAGGAGCTGCGACGGATAAAGGTCGAAATCTTCGATCTCTCCGGCCGTCGAGTGCGCAAGCTCTACGACGATGGCGGTCTGAGTGGACGTTTCGCCCGGGCGTGGGACGCCCTGGACGACGCCGGCCAGCTCGTGCCGCCGGGCAGCTATCTGTTCAGGGTCACCCTCAACGCCGCGACAGGCGACCAGTCGCGGACGGGCATCGTGGCGGTGGCCTACTGACATGAGACTACGACCCAGCCATTTCCTGCACACCGCCATCTGGGCGGTTGCCCTCATCGCCACGACGCCGGCCGAACCCCAGGAGTACGGCGCCCGCCAGGTTGTGGAACGCGGTGGGAAGGTCGACTTCGAGCCCCGGGGCCCCGGGGTCATGTTCGGGCCGATGGATCCGACAGTACAGCGGTGGTATGTCCCCTACGAGCTGGTCTACGAGTACCGCTGGCGCCAGGCCGAGTACTCCAACTACGCGCGGCAGAACTACCAGCGTTACGTCGATACAGCGCTCGAGGGTGATTTTTTCTATGACACGTTTGGCGATCTGGCCACCCGCGGCTTCCTCGTCTACGACTGGCGCCAGGAACAACCGCTTGCCGATGGTAGCAGCGTTTTCAAGGGGTCTCGACTGAGCGGATGGTTCAGCAATGTTGTCGTCGGCAGCGACTCCAAGGCCGGGACCAGCTACACCGTCACCGTCGGCAGCCGGATACGCACCATGTTGACTCCGCTGACCTTCTCGAAGGCTGCCTACGACGGCGTTCAGATCGATTTCGCTGCGGAGCGCTACAGGGCTACGATCCTGGGATCCCGCATCAGCAATCCCGATCCCCGTTTTACCGAGCAGGCCCAGCGACAGACGAATGCCACCAGCATGTTCGGTGGCCGCACCGAAGTTCAAGTCGGCGACCACATCATTCTGGGCGGCACGGTCGTCAATGCGCGCAATTCCACCACCGCTCTCGATTTGAACAACGGTGACCTGGTGGCGGGTAACCTCACTCTGGGGCAGAGCGGCACGCCGGTGAAGGCGATCGCCGTCATTCTCAGTGATGACTCACCGGATGACCGCGTCGGCGGCGCCGCGTTGTTCGACCACGATGTGCGCATCAGGACGCGCGATTTCGAAACGGGACAGGAGGCGACGTGGACGCTGTCCGACGTTACCGAACCGGGCGCGAATTGGCCCGACATTCGCGGTGGGTTTGATCGCGCAGGGTACAAAACGGCCGACGGTGAGGAACTTATCGTCCTCAACTACGATTTCACCGACCCGGGATTCCGCTTTCCTCCCGAAACCGGCCTTGACGAGACCAACATCATCGATATCGAGTTCGATTACGTGGTGGCGAATGATTTCAGAATCGCCATTTGGTCAAACAAGCAGCCAGGTACTGGTTTCGGTCGTTCCGGCGAGCTGAGCGGCGTGCCCTCGCCGCCATTGACGAAGGCCGTCATCGACGAGGAGCGTCCGGCGCTGCTTACGGTGGCCCGGGCCGACGGCAACATCACCGACATCTCCAACATCCGCAGAATCGAATTCAGCTACGGTCTGCCGACAGCCAACATGGTGGCCGGCCTCACCATCGAGG
Organism: uncultured Rhizobiaceae bacterium; assembly: GCA_964624055.1. Classification (GTDB taxonomy): domain Bacteria; phylum Pseudomonadota; class Alphaproteobacteria; order UBA828; family UBA828; genus PTKB01. The sequence continues at coordinate 13,158 of CAZUXZ010000204.1, forward strand.
GGGTCGATGTGTGGGGCGTTGACTTCTATGGTGAGTGGGATCGCAACTTCCGCTATTCGCAATACCCGAACGCACCTCTGTTCACCGCCAATGAGCCCCACGAGGTGTTGCGGCACACGGCTGATGCACGGTACCTGACGGCGTCCAAGCAGGAGTATCCCTTTTACCTGTTCGCCGAGGCCTACGCCATCGACGAGGACTATTCGACCAGCACCTTCGTCGTCGACAGCGAGGGTGAGTTACAGTATGACAACCCACCCAAACACCTGTACGAGTTCGTCGATGACAACGACGACCAGGACGACGGCCCCGACTGGCTGCGCGCGGGAGGGCGTGCCACGGACTCCATAGTGTTGCCGGGTTGGGATGAGAACAACGATTTCATCTCTGATTTCAACCAGAACGACAACGCTGCCGTCTCCAACGAAATCCCCGACTACGAAGAACCCTTCCTCAGACACAACGTCGATCATCCCGATTTTCTATTTGGCATCGACTTGAACAACAACGGCTGGATCGATCGCTTCGAAAACGACGATCTGCCCGACTACCCCTACAAGGCCGACCGGCGCGGCGCCAACGTCTTTGGCGGGGTCTACATCACGCCCGAACTGAAGATGACCGTGGGCCGACTCGACGAGAGCATGATCGCATCTGGACGGCAGAACACGACGAACTACGCGATCGTCGCTTTCGAGAGAGATTACCCAGGCATCGGCGTGCTACGGGTCCTCGACATGCTCAAGCACGCCCGCGACAACATCCCCGACGACCGGCGCGACGTCCCCCGGTTCGGGACTGAAGGGCTGCCGTCGGTCGTGAACGATGTCCTGCCGGCGCAGGACACCTGGATCAACAGTACTCTGATCGGCTTCGATTACTCGGGAGCGATTCCGTATCTACGGGTGTCCAACAAGCTCAAGTACGAGTACTACAACAATGCGTTCACGCCGAGAGACCGCACGGGTAGGCTGATGGACGAGACTCCCACCCGATTTGGTCTGGTGAACAAGATCGACTACCGCTTCGACGTTGGTGGTCTGTCCATCCAACCCAAGCTCAAGAGCGCCTACCTGCGGCGCGACGCCTTCGTCGTCGAGGAAGATGACGAAGAGCGGTGGACTGGCCTGGCGACGTTGATCGCCCAGTTCCCGGTCTTGACTCAGAGCTCGATCTCCCTCGGCGTGGAGCTGGCCCAGGAGACGGATCTGGCTGTTGATGAAGAGGCTCTGTTTGAACTGGGTCGGGTGGTCGAGACGGGGGATGTTCGCTCCGTCATCGGTGCGTTGCAGCTGGCGAACAGCTCGGAATACCTCGGTTACCAGCTGACGACCCACATCGGTTTTCGGCTTGCTCGAGTGTTTACGGAGAGAGTTCAGCTAGCCGACAGGATCACTGGGCGATTCGAGAAGGTCAGTGACGGGACTACCCAATCTACCGGCTTCATCACCGTGTACGCGGGGATCCAGTAGGGAGCGGAATGACGAGGAAGACGACATACGCGATCGCTGTCCTGGCCGTGCTGATAGCGGTCTTTCCAGCCGGCAGTATCGAGTACGGCAACCGACTGGGGGGGCGTCTCGGAGAAGACATGCTCTTCCACTCGGCGGGCGTTCCCCTCTACACCGAGTCGCTGGATCCGGCCGTTCACCGGTGGTACTTGCCACCTACCCTGTTTTCGGAATACGGCCGTCACCAATGGGAATACACCAATTTCGCCGCAGATCGGTACCAGCGCTACGTATCCCCAGCGCAGGAAGGGAACTACTACTACGATGTTTACGGCAACCTTACCACACGTGGTTGGCTAGTCTACGACTGGCGTCAGACGCAGCCACTGGGGGCGGAGGCTTCTGCCGAGGTACGCCCGAACATCTTCGACGGTTGGTTCGACCGGCTGCTGATCAGCTCGGATCGCCGCGGTGACGCCAACTTCTCGATCATGATTGGCAACGAAATCTCGGCCATGCTGACGCCGATGACCTTTCGCAAGGCGGGCTTCCACGGTGTGGTGCCGAGCGTGCAAACCCGGAACCTGCGCGCTACAGGTGTGTTTTCGCGCATCAATGTACCGTTGTTTGGCGCGGGGGTCGGTCGCGTGAACAATACGACGATCCTGGCCGGCGGCCGGGTCGAAGCGGACGTGAACGAGGTGCTGACCCTGGGGTTTCATCTGGTCAATAGCCACAACAACAGCGGCACCTACGACACGCTCGAGGGCAACCCCCTCAAGGGGTATCTCTCGAAAGAGCAGGCCACGCGCGGCGTCGGGACACTCACGGTACGGCTCTCCGACGACTCTCCCGAGGACGGCGAAGGGGGGGCGATCCTCCTGGATCAAGAGATCGAGATCTCGACTACGCTGATGCGAGAAGTGCCGCTCGACGACGGGGTCTCCGTGGTACCCATCGACACGGTCATCGTCGGCAGCGATATCGGCTTCATCGCCATTCCGGGATTGCAGTTTGTCACCGGAGAGGTCGGGATCGGCGAAGGGGAGTTGGTCGATGGGTTTCGTGCCGCTGACGGTGGCGATATCATCGTTCTCAACTACCTGCTGGAGGTCCCGCCGGGGATCGTAGAGGAAAGGCTGGAAAAGCTCGAGCCGCTGACTCTGCTGTCGCTGCTTCAGACACGCATGGGGTTGACCCTGTCCGAGGCCCAGGACGCGGTTTCGGCCATCTCCAATCTGCGGGTTCGGCTCGTGGTCGCCAATGACTATGCCATTGCTGTAACTTCAGACCGCCAGACAGACTCAAGAGGCGTGCCCCAATTTTTACCCGTTGCGCGGGCCGAAGGCAATGTCAAAAACAGGCTCAATCAACGTGAGGTCGTCTTCGACTACGGACTGCCCACAGCCAACAACATCGTCGGCTTCACGGCCGAGGTTCGCGATTTTCACGGCGTTGACTTCTACGGCGAGATCAACCTCAACAATCATTACCGGAAGTTTCCGGGGCTGACACGTGATCAGCACCGCGCGATATCCGGTATCGAGGGGCTAGAGCGAGCGCTGGGCTGGATGCTCAACGCTGCATGGCAGGGAGGGCCGTGGGCAGTCTTCGCCGAGGGCTTTGGCATGGATCACGACTACACCACCAGCGTCCTGCGCATGGAAGTCAACGGCCTGCCGAACTTCGACCCCGAGGAAACCGTGCGGTTGTATGACTGGGTAGACGACAACGACGACAACGACCGGCATCCGGATCAGATGCGCTTCAGCGACGTGCCACCGCCGCGCCGTGAGGGCGATCTCAGAACCGGACCGCGGGCGGATCCGGAGGTCTTTCCCGGTTACGACGAGAACCAGGACTTCATCTCGGACTTCAATCAGAACTCCACGCCGGACCGACCCAGTCTCTTTCCGGACTACGATGAGCCATTTCTGCGCTACCGTTCCGACCGGCCGGAGTTCCTTTTCGGCATCGACCTGAACAACAATGGCTGGGTCGAGCGCTTCGAGAATGACAACGATCCAGATTATCCCTACAAGAAGGACCGCTTCGGCTACAACTTTTACGGCGGTGTGGAGTTCATCCCCGGCACTGAGTTGAAGCTGGGGCGGCTCCAGGAAGACATGGGCAAGTCCGATCGCAAGAACCACACCAACTACGCAGTGCTCGTCGCCGAGAGCGATATCCCCCGGTTCGGGAGGGTTCGCCTCTTCGACATGCTGAAGAGGGCTCAAGACACGATCCCGGAGAACTTGGTTCAATGGATGATGCAGCGGCCGAGCGTGGGCAATCCCACTCGCAACGCTGGTCAGATGGTGCCAATCGTAGATCCCCTCGCGGCCGAGGATGCCTGGATCAATACGCTGTATCTCGACTGGGAGTACACTGGTCAGGGCAACTGGCAGTCCTTGAGCCGGTTCAAGTGGGAGACCTGGAGACAGCAGGACGCGGACCTGCGGGTCGAACTGGGGGCCTTAGGGGACACGTTATCCGTGTTCGATCCACTTGGCCTAGAAGGGCGCAACGGGCGCGAGTCGTCAGGTTTTACCGGGCTTATCAACAAGGTCGAGTACGTCTACCGGATCGGCCGTTTCGACGTGTCGCCGCGGTTCAAGAGCGAGTTCCTCAACGAGACTCCTTTCAGTCTGGGCCAGCAAAAGCGCCGCTCCTGGGACGGCATCCTCTTTCTGCTCGTGGAATTTCCGGTCATGAAGAGAAGCCGGATCAAAGCAGGCTTGGAGCAGCGCTTTTTTCACGAGCTGCGAGCTGAGGAGGCCGCATTGAGCCCAGGGTCGATCACCGGCGATTTCCGAGGTACGACCCTCGCATTCCAACTCACCAACGTCAGTGACTACCTCGGCTACAAGCTGACGATGCAGACGGGATTGCGGGTCGATCGACGCTCTCTCGAAGTCATCGATGCACAGCGGCAGGCAACGACAGCAGGAACCGCCTACCTCACCTTGTTCGGAGCGCTTCGGTAAGGGGCACTCGGCGCTCTATAGAGAGGGCGTCTATGAGAGCGCTGCGAGTTTGAGTGTCGCCCGTTTTCTGAGTATTTTCTCAGAACGCTGCCCATCGCAGGAGATCTCACAAGCATGTTCCATTACCGACGATTCGGTTTTTCTTCGCGCGTGTCGTTTGCCGTGGCCCTCACCATCGGCTTGTGGCTCACTGAAACCGGTGCGACCCTGTACGTCTACCGTCTGGGTGGTGGCGATATGCCTGCACCTGAATTTCCCGAGGGGTGGGACGCTCAATTCGTTCAGCTGGAGTGGAATCCCCTGGATGAGAGGCACTTCGGTGCGGCGTCGCTGGTAGAGGAGTCGGAGGATGGTTCTATCGCCCCTGAAAGCTTCAGCCCTGACGTCAACTTGGTGCCCCTGCTGCGCGGTCGCGAGAACGGTTGGTTAAAGGCGAGCGACGGGTACACCTTCAAGGACGATTCCCTGCTCGACTTCATGTTCGACGGCGATTTGACGACGGCCTACGATGGGGCCGGTGGTCACTTCAAGGGCGGCCAGAGCTGTCCGAAGGAAATTGAAGAATGCAATAAGTCGGCCCCCGTAATCCTGGGCTCGGGGAGCCACAAGGCGATCTGGTTCGATATCGGCGGCACCTTTCCGATCAGGCGAATCGTGCTGCAGCCAACGCCGAAGTATTTCGAGGAGCGGGTCGTCAAGACCTTTCTGGTCGGTACGAACGACGGGGATCCGCTCAAGGATGGCACGCGGCCGTATCGGTTTCACTGGCGCGAACGCTGGCTGGATTTCGAGCTCGCTCACATCAGGCTCGAGAACACGGTGCCGCTGCTCGATCTCGACATGCGAGACACGCCTGCTCGCCACATCCTCTTTGAGGCAATTCCGGGTCCGTGGGAGGTCTCCGAATTCGAGATCTACGGCACCGGTTTCGCTCCGGTCGCGAGCTATGCATCCAACATCATAAATCTAGAGGCTCCTGCCAGCCTGGGAAGTCTGCACTGGTCAGGCGCCCGGGGTGACGGCGCTGAGGTCACGCTGACAACGCGAAGCGGTAGCGACGCCGATCCCAACTTCTATTGGCGTCACACTTTCCGGGCGTCGGAGCGAACGAGGTTCGACGCCCGCGGCAGGCCGTTGACACGGTCGCAGTACGAAGCGCTCGAGGGTGGTGAACAGGCGGGCATCTCACCCGACACCCAGAGCTGGGAGTTCTGGACACCGCCATTGGACTTCGACGCCGGTACGACCAACCTAGCCACCGAGCGCCCCCGGCAATACGTGCAGTTCAACGTCGATTTCGTTTCGCAGCGGCCGGTCGACGTCGGGGCGCGTCTGGATTTCTTGGAGTTCAACGTCAGCAAGCCACCAATCGTGAGCCGGGCGGTGGCCGAGATTTCGCCCTCCGAAGTGCCGGCACGAGAGGTGACGCGGTTCGTCTACACGCTCCTGCCTGATTTCGCCAGCGACGACATCGGTTTCGACAGCATCGAGATCGATACACCGATACAGGCGGTCAGCGTCGACACCGTCATCTTGAGTTCGCCTTCCGACGGTGGACAGGCACAGACGATTGACACTTTGGACGTCAGCGACATCGCCGTCATTGATCCGCAAGGTGGGTTCGTGATCCCGCTGCCTGATGATTACCGAAGAGATACCCAGAGTTCTCTTATTCCGATCCGCGTCATCTTCCGCGCCCAGGTGTTCCAATACGGCACCGTTTTCGAAGGGCGCGTCTTCGACCGCAACCGGGAGTGGGAGGTTCGCCAGCGGGTGTTGTCCGGTGACGCCGACCCTCTCGTCGACGGCAATACGGTGAAGGTGTCCCTGACCGAGGTAGCACCTAACACCATCGGCGCTCTGCGTCTGTCGTCCCCCGTTCTGACCCCCAACGGTGACGGCGCCAACGACGAACTGAGGATCAACTACGACCTCGTCAACATGGTGGGATCGGTGCCCGTCACCATGCGCTTCTACGATCTGACCGGCAGAGAGGTTGCTGTGATCGGCGAGGAGCGCGCCAGCGGCCGGTG
>CAZUXZ010000205.1:0-40235 GCA_964624055.1 uncultured Rhizobiaceae bacterium
GCCCTGGCGGTGTAACTAGCGATTTGCCGCCAGACCTGCTGAACGACATCGCTGCGTGGAATAAGCGTTTCCCCAAGATAGTCGACGATATCGAAAGTCTGATTACTGAAAACCGTATCTTCAAGCAGCGCACCGTCGACATCGGCCCGACTACCCCGTCAGAAGCCTTCGATTGGGGCTTTACTGGCCCTATGCTGCGCGCCGCCGGCGTCGCCTGGGATCTTCGCCGCAACCAGCCTTATGAGGTCTATGACGATCTCGAATTTTCGGTTCCAGTAGGCTCCAGCGGCGATTGTTTCGAGCGCTATCTTGTGCGCATGGCGGAGATGCGTGAAAGCGTGAAAATTATTGATCAGTGTCTTGCTGCCTTGCCTGAGGGTCCGGTTAAGGTGGCCGATAACAAAATTAGTCCGCCGAGCCGCAGCCAGATGAAAAATTCGATGGAGGCACTCATTCATCATTTCAAACTCTATACCGAGGGCTATCACGTACCGGCTGGCGAAACATATGCCGCTGTTGAAGCACCGAAAGGGGAGTTTGGCGTTTATCTCATTTCCGACGGTAGCAATAAGCCTTATCGCTGCAAAATCCGGGCGCCGGGCTTTGCCCACCTCCAGGCGCTCGATTATGTCAGCCGTGGCCACATGCTGGCCGATGCGGTGGCCAACCTCGCTAGCATGGATATCGTTTTCGGGGAGATCGACCGGTGAGCAGGTCTGAAACGAAATTCGCATTCACGCCGGATTGTCTTGAACGCGCCAAGGCGCATATCGCGAAATATCCGCAGGGCCGACAGGCCAGCGCGGTCATGCCGCTTCTTGATCTCGCCCAACGTCAGAACGGTGGTTGGATCTCGCGCGAGGCAATGGCCTATATTGCCGATATGCTGGATATGGCTGAAATTCGCGTCTATGAGGTAGCGACCTTCTACACTATGTACAATCTTCAGCCGGTCGGGAAATATCTTGTCCAGCTCTGCCGCACCACACCCTGTTGGCTGTGCGGTGCGAGCGATCTACTCGCGACGTGCAAGGAGGAGCTCGGCATCGGCATTGGCGAGACCACTGAAGACGGGCTATTTACCCTGATCGAAGTCGAATGCCTCGGCGCCTGTGTGAACGCGCCTATGGTGCAGATCAACGACGATTATTACGAGGACCTTTCTCCCGCGCGAATAAGGGAAATTCTAGCCATGCTGCGGCGCGGCCAGCAGCCGTCTACCGGCCCGCAGACGGGCCGCCAGACCTCGGCGCCAGAAACCGGATTGACAACCCTCTTGGACGGTGGAGCCGGGTAATGCTAAATGATTCCGACCGCATTTTCACCAATCTCTATGGCGTGCACGATATCGGGCTCGCGGGATCGCGCGCGCGTGGCGCATGGGACGGCACCGCCGGGTTGATTGAAAAGGGTCATGATTGGATCATCGAGCAAATCAAGGAATCAGGGTTGCGCGGCCGTGGCGGTGCGGGCTTCCCAACCGGATTGAAATTCTCCTTCATGCCGAAGGAGCCGGATCCCCGCCGCCCGCACTATCTTATCGTCAATGCCGACGAATCCGAGCCCGGAACCTGTAAGGACCGGGACATCATGCGCCATGATCCGCAGATCCTAATTGAGGGCTGCTTGGTCTCCGCCTTTGCTATGCGCGCCCACGCGGCCTACATCTATATACGCGGCGAGTTTCACCGCGAGGCTGAGGTGCTGCAGGCGGCAATCGACGAAGCTTACGAAGCAGGGCTGATCGGAAAAAATGCTGCCGGATCAGGCTGGGATTTCGATGTTTATCTGCATCGGGGCGCTGGTGCCTATATTTGTGGCGAGGAAACTGGCCTTCTGGAAAGCCTCGAGGGTAAGCCGGGCCGCCCCCGTCTCAAGCCACCATTCCCAGCGGGCGCCGGGCTATATGGCTGTCCATCGACGGTCAATAATGTCGAGACGATTTCTGTAGTACCGACGATTCTCCGACGAGGCGCGGAATGGTTCGGCGGTCTCGGCCGGCCCAAGAATACGGGCACCAAGCTCTTCTGTATTTCCGGTCACGTGAATCAGCCCTGTAATGTCGAAGAGGAAATGGGAATCCCACTGCGGGAGCTGATCGATAAACATGCCGGCGGCGTGCGCGGCGGCTGGGACAATCTCCTTGCGGTGATCCCCGGCGGTTCCTCGGTCCCGCTGTTGCCAAAATCGATTTGCGATACTGTGCTGATGGATTTTGATTCTCTCATCGCAGAAAAGTCCGGACTCGGTACGGCGGCGGTGATAGTCATGGATCGATCGAGCGATGTTGTTGAAGCGATCTCAAGGCTGTCACATTTTTATATGCATGAGAGCTGTGGCCAGTGCACGCCCTGCCGCGAAGGTACCGGCTGGATCTATCGAATGATGCAGCGCCTCATAAAGGGCGATGCGTCGATTAAGGATATCGACTTGTTGTGGGATGTAGTAGGCCAGGTCGAGGGGCATACGATCTGTGCCTTGGGCGATGCAGCGGCATGGCCGGTGCAGGGGCTGATCCGCCATTTCCGACCCGAATTGGAACAGCGCATCCTGTCGCGCCAGGGTATCCCGCAGGATGCCGATGCGCCGCGGGCGGCATGAGGTAACGTTAGATGCCAAAACTGACCATTGATGGCGTTGAGGTGGAAGTCTCGGACGGCTCGACCGTCCTACAGGCCTGCGAGGACGCCGGCGCGGAAGTGCCGCGCTTCTGCTACCACGACCGCCTGTCAATCGCCGGCAACTGCCGCATGTGTCTGGTTGAGATGGAGAAGTCTCCCAAACCCATTGCTTCCTGCGCCATGCCGGCGGGCGAGGGGATGGTGATCCACACAAAGACACCCGAGGTTAAGAAAGCGCGCGAGGGGGTGATGGAGTTCCTGCTTATCAATCATCCGCTCGATTGCCCGATCTGCGATCAGGGCGGCGAGTGCGATTTGCAGGACCAGTCGATGGCCTATGGTCGCCACTTCACCCGCTTCAATGAGCATAAGCGGGCAGTGAAAGACAAAGACGTCGGGCCGTTGATCGAAACCATTATGACGCGCTGTATCCATTGCACGCGATGCATCCGCTTCGCCGACGAGATCGCCGGCGTCGAGGAGTTTGGCGCCGTGTTCCGCGGCGAGCATATGGAGATCGGTACCTACGTGGAGAAGGCTGTGTCGTCGGAGCTCTCCGGCAATATGATCGACCTCTGCCCGGTCGGTGCACTCACCTCGAAGCCATACGCTTTCACCGCTCGCTCCTGGGAGCTGCGTAAGACAGAGAGCATCGACGTACACGACGCGGTTGGTTGCAATATCCGCATTGATGCGCGCGGTGGAGAAGTGATGCGCATCGTACCGCGCCTGCATGAAGACGTGAACGAGGAATGGATCTCAGATAAGTCGCGCTTTGCCTGTGACGGCTTGCGTAAGCGCCGCCTCGACCGTTGCTATGTGCGCCGAAACGGCAAGCTCGAAGAGGCGAGTTGGCAGCAGGCGTTCGATTCGATCGCCAAGGCGTTGAGTGGTCTCGGCGGCCATCAGATCGCGGCTATCGCAGGCGATCTCGCTGATTGTGAGGCGATGACCGCGCTAAAGGATCTGATGGCTGGTCTCGGTTCGGTAAATATCGATTGCCGTCAGGACGGTGCCAAGCTTGGTGGCGCCCGTGGCGGATATCTGTTCAACAGTACCATCGCAGGCACGGAAGAAGCCGATGCAATCCTGATCGTCGGCGCTAATCCGCGCTGGGAGGCGCCGCTCGTCAATGCGCGTATCCGCAAGCGCTGGCGCCAGGGTGGTCTTAAGGTTGGCGTTATCGGTGCTCAACGGGATCTTACCTATCCGGTTACTCATCTCGGTGCGAGCCCCGAAACTCTATGCCAAATAGCGGAAGGGACGCACGATTTTTCCCATGTACTTGAGGGCTCCATGCGCCCCATGCTGATTCTTGGACCAGGAGCGGTGGCACGGGCCGATGGTGGGGCGATTTTGGCAGCGGCACGCGCGGTTGCAGAAAAGTACCGTATGGTGAGAAAGGGCTGGAATGGCTTTAACATTCTCCATCATGCCGCCTCTCGAGTGGGTGGCCTTGATCTCGGTTTTGTTCCGGGTGCTGCGGGGCAGGATGTTGCCGGCATCCTCGAAAACGCAGAGAGCGGTGCGATCAGATTCGTCTGGCTGCTCGGTGCCGACGAGATCGACATGGCGCCCTTGGCCGATGCCTTCACCGTTTATCAGGGCCATCACGGTGATGTTGGTGCGGCGGCGGCAGATGTCGTGCTTCCGGGCGCGGCCTATACCGAAAAGAACGCTACTTACGTAAATTTGGAAGGACGAGTGCAGCGCGCCTATCGCGCGGTCTATCCGCCGGGAGATGCCCGCGAGGACTGGACGATCCTGCGCGCCTTCTCGCAATCAGTGGGCAGAACCTTGCCTTATGACACGCTCGATTCTCTGCGCGCGCGCATGGTGGAAATCGCTCCAACATTTGGCGCGGTGGACGAAATCGCTACTGCAACTTGGGATGAGTTTGGCGCGCCTGGGGAAATATCGGGCGAGGCCTTCACCGGATCGATGGCAGATTTTTATTTGACCGACGCCGTTGCGCGCGCCTCTGACACAATGGCGAAATGCAGCTCGTTGTTCGTCACCGGAAGCCAGGAGAAGACGGGCACCGATGGCTGAAACGAGCGTCTGGACGGATTACATCCTGCCGTTGCTGCTGATCATCGGCTATATAGCCGCGATTGTGGTGCCGATTTTGCTCGTCGTCGCGCTCGTTACCTATGGCGAGCGTAAAATCTGGGCGGCGATGCAGTTCCGCAAGGGACCGAATGTGGTCGGACCCTTCGGCCTTTTCCAACCGATTGCCGACGGTCTCAAATTACTGATGAAGGAGACTATTATCCCGACCGGCGCAAACAGGGTGCTCTTCATCATCGCGCCGATGATCATGTTTACCCTCGGCCTTGTTGGCTGGGCGGTAATTCCGTTCGACTCCCACCTGGTGCTGGCCGATATCAATGTCGGCATTCTCTATCTTTTTGCCGTTTCCTCGCTCGGCGTCTACGGCATCATCATTGCTGGCTGGGCGAGCAATTCGAAATATGGCTTTCTGGGCGCGTTGCGCTCAGCGGCACAAATGGTGTCCTACGAAGTCTCCATCGGCTTCGTGCTGGTCACTGTCATGTTGGCTGCGGGATCGCTCAATCTGCGTGAGATCGTCGAGGCTCAGAAGGGGCTTTGGTTCTTCATCCCGCTGGCGCCGATGTTCGTCATTTATTTCATCTCTGCCCTGGCCGAGACCAACCGCACGCCGTTTGATCTGCCGGAAGCCGAAGGTGAGCTCGTGGCCGGCTATCAGGTCGAATATTCCGCCATGACCTGGGCGCTATTCATGCTCGGGGAATATGCCAATATAGTGCTTCTGAGCGGGCTTTGCGTCGTCCTCTTTTTGGGCGGCTGGCTACCGCCGTTCCACGTCGAACCGTTCATCTGGATTCCGGGTGTGGTCTGGTTCATCGCCAAGACCGCGTTCATAATTTTTCTTTTTACATGGGTTCGGGCGACCTTGCCGCGCTATCGCTACGACCAGCTCATGCGCCTTGGTTGGAAGGTCTTCTTACCCGTGTCCCTGGCCTGGGTGGTAATTACCGCAGGTGCTATGCATTTGTTTGGTTGGATGCCGCAATGAGCGCGAAAGGCTGATCATGTCGTTAATTGAGCAGACAACTAAATCCCTGTTGTTGAGTGAACTGTTGAAAGGTATGTCCGTCACGTTCCGCCAGATGTTCAGCGGAAAAGCGACGGTCAATTATCCCTATGAGCGCGGCCCGATCAGCTCGCGCTTTCGAGGTGAGCATGCGCTTCGCCGTTATCCTAATGGCGAGGAACGCTGTATCGCGTGCAAGCTCTGCGAAGCAATCTGCCCGGCACAGGCAATTACAATCGAGGCTGAGCCGCGCAAAGACGGCAGTCGCAGGACGACGCGCTACGATATCGACATGGTTAAATGCATCTATTGTGGCTTCTGCCAGGAGGCCTGCCCAGTGGATGCTATTGTCGAGGGGCCGAACTACGAGTTCGCCACGGAGACGCGGGAAGAGCTGCTCTACAACAAACAAAAGCTTATGGACAATGGCGAGCGCTGGGAAAGCGAAATCGCGGCGAGCATTGCCCAGGAAGCTCCTTACCGGTGAGGGGAATCGGCCGCAAGTGCCGAATGAGTCGAGAGATCTAATGACGTCATGATTATCGAAACGATTGTCTTCTACGTTCTCGCCGTGGTCACTGTCGCCTCGGGCGTGATGGTTATTGCGTCGCGCAATCCGGTGCAGTCGGTGCTGTTCCTGATCTTGGCGTTCTTCAATTCGGCCGGTCTGTTCGTGATGATGGGTGCGGAATTCCTCGCGATGATTCTGGTCATCGTCTATGTCGGCGCGGTCGCCGTGCTGTTTCTCTTTGTGGTGATGATGCTTGACATCAATTTCTCAGAATTGCGCGCGGGCTTCCTGCAATATCTGCCTTTGGGCGCGATTGTAGGCATTATCCTGCTGGCTGAACTTATCCTGGTATTTGCTACCGGCTCGATCGATATTCATGTCCCTAAGGTTGTCGCCGTCGCTATGCCTCCGGTGGAGGAAGTTAGCAATACTAAGGCCTTGGGCAATATTCTCTATACACGATACGCCTATCTGTTTCAGTGCGCTGGCTTCATTCTTTTGGTCGCTATGGTGGGTGCGATCGTGCTGACCCACCGCCGGCGTGTTGAGGTTCGGCGGCAGAAGATCGCTGAGCAGGTGGCACGCGATCCTAAGGCGGCCGTTGTTCTCAAAGACATTAAACCGGGCGAGGAGGGGTCGTGGAAATCGGATTGACCCATTATCTGACTGTCGCCGCCATTCTCTTTACGCTTGGTGTGTTCGGCATATTTCTCAACCGTAAGAACGTTATTATCATCCTGATGTCGATCGAGTTGATGTTGCTCGCGGTCAATATCAACTTCGTCGCTTTCTCCGTCTTCCTTGAAGACATGGTGGGCCAAGTCTTCGCCATGCTGGTGCTGACCGTCGCCGCGGCCGAGGCGGCCATCGGTCTCGCCATACTCGTCGTCTATTTCCGCAACCGCGGCTCCATCGCAGTTGAGGATGTCAATGTCATGAAGGGCTGACACTTCGTGCTACTTTACATCGCTCCCGTTTTCCTGCCTCTGATCGGTGCTGCGATCACTGGCCTGTTCGGCCGCTTCCTCGGCGACCGACCCTCGCAGATCGTCTCCTGCGGGGCGATGGGGCTTGCGGCGTTGGCTGCGATCTTCGTCTTCATCAATGTGGTGATGAACGGTGAGGTACAGGAGATCTATCTATTTAACTGGATGACCTCCGGCGGGTTCCAGGTCGATTGGGCGCTTAGGATCGACGAATTGACGGCAATGATGTTGTTCACCGTTTCGATCGTCTCCTTCTTGATCCATGTCTATTCGATTGGCTACATGTCGCATGATCCGAGCATCCCGAGGTTCTTCTCCTATCTTTCGCTCTTCACTTTTTTCATGTTGGCGCTGGTCACCTCGGACAATTTTCTCCAACTCTATTTTGGCTGGGAGGGCGTTGGCCTCGTTTCCTATCTGCTGATCGGCTTCTGGTACAAGCGGCCCTCAGCCAATGCGGCGGCGATCAAAGCCTTTGTCGTTAATCGGGTGGGCGATTTCGGCCTTGGACTCGGTATCCTGGCGATATACTTGACTGTGGGATCGGTTAGTTTTGACGAGGTCTTCGCGGCAGCACCTGGCCTGGTCGACGCCGAGTTTGAATTCCTCGGCCACTATTTCGACACGCTAACGGTCATCTGCATCCTCTTGTTCGTTGGCGCGATGGGAAAATCAGCGCAATTTCTGCTACATACTTGGTTGCCGGATGCAATGGAAGGCCCGACCCCGGTTTCGGCGCTGATCCATGCTGCGACTATGGTCACCGCCGGTGTATTCCTGGTGGCGCGCGCTTCGCCGATGTTTGAATATGCACCGACCGCGCTTGCAGTCGTCACATTCGTCGGAGCCACTACCTGCATTTTTGCCGCGACCATCGCGATCACCCAGAACGATATCAAACGTGTCATTGCCTATTCGACTTGTAGCCAGCTCGGCTACATGTTCTTTGCCTGTGGTGTCTCGGCCTATTCGGCAGGGATGTTCCATTTGACCACCCATGCCTTCTTTAAGGCATTGCTCTTCCTCGGCGCGGGCTCGGTGATCCACGCCATGTCGGACGAGCAGGACATGCGCAAGATGGGTGGCATCTGGAAGGCGATCCCACTAACTTACGCACTGATGTGGGGCGGAAGTCTGGCGCTCGCCGGCGTGCCGCCGCTGGCCGGCTTCTTCTCCAAGGACATCATCCTCGAATCCGCCTTCGCGGCGCATACCGGCCTCGGCTATTATGCCTTCGCCCTCGGCATCATCGCCGCCGTGCTGACGGCGCTTTATTCGTGGCGACTTATTATTCTTACCTTCCACGGCAGGTCGCGCGCCGACGAAAAGGTCATGGCGCATATCCATGAATCGCCACCGGTCATGACCATACCGCTCATTCTGCTGGCGATCGGTGCGATTATTTCTGGCTATCTGCTACTGCCGATGGTCGGCTCGCATTCGGATTTTTGGGGCACCTCGATACTCGTGCTGCCTCATCACCACGCACTCGAGGAAGCCCATCACGTAGATTTTTGGGTCAAGGCGCTACCGACCATCGTCGCTGTCATCGGCATTTTAGCGGCCTACTACTTCTATATGACTAAACCGCATTTGCCTGGCGTATTGGCGCGGCGATTACGTCCACTTTATCTTTTCTCTTACAACAAGTGGTACTTCGACGAACTCTACGATTTCGCCTTCGTGCGGCCAGCGAAATATCTCGGTTATGGTCTCTGGAAGCAGGGCGATGGTGGTGTTATCGACGGCATAGGGCCGGACGGCGTGGCTGCTGCTGCGGTCGCCATTGCGCGCAAATTCGTCAAGTTTCAAAGCGGCTATGTTTATCACTACGCCTTCCTTATGTTGGTAGGCGTGGCCGTCATCGTCACATGGATTCTGATTTTGGGACGATGACATGACCGATTGGCCGATCCTTTCCACCGTTACTTTCCTGCCGCTCCTCGGCGCTGCGTTCATACTGCTAATTCGCGGTGACGAAGCGACAATTGCGCGCAATTCTCGACATGTGGCGCTGTGGACTACGGTTGTAACTTTTGGCCTGTCGCTACTGCTAATTGCCAATTTCGATACGACGACAGCAGAGTTTCAGTTTGAGGAGAATACACCCTGGCTGCCCGAATTCGGCATCGGCTATCACCTCGGCGTTGACGGTATTTCGATTTTCTTTCTGCTGCTGACCACGCTCCTCGTGCCGATCTGCATTATCTCATGCTGGGAGGCGGTGAAGACCAGGGTGCGCGAATATATGATCGCGTTCCTCGTGCTCGAGACGCTGATGATTGGCGTGTTTTGCTCCTTAGATCTCATGATGTTCTACATTTTCTTCGAAGGACAGCTTATTCCGATGTTTCTGATCATCGGCATCTGGGGCGGCGCGAGACGCGTTTATTCGGCCTATAAGTTCTTCCTATATACGCTGGTCGGCTCGGTATTGTTCCTGCTCGCTATCCTGTTTATGTATTTCCAGGCTGGCACCACCGATATCCCCGTACTGATGAACGAAGTCTGGGCGCCCGCAGTTCAAACCTGGCTCTGGCTCGCGCTGTTTGCCTCTTTTGCCGTGAAACTGCCAATGTGGCCGTTCCATACATGGCTGCCTGATGCTCATGTTGAGGCGCCCACAGCCGGCTCGGTGATACTTGCCGGCATCCTCCTAAAGATGGGCGGCTACGGCTTTCTGCGTTTCTCGCTGCCGATGTTTCCGGACGCGAGCGAATTCTTCATGCCCTTTGTCTTCTCGCTATCGGTCGTCGCGGTAATCTACGCATCGCTCGTGGCACTGATGCAGAAGGATATGAAGAAACTGATTGCTTATTCCTCGGTCGCCCATATGGGCATCGTCACTATCGGTCTCTTCACTTTCAACAGCCAGGGCATCGAAGGCGGAATTTTCCAGATGCTGAGTCATGGCGTGGTCTCCGCAGCGCTGTTCCTCATTGTTGGTGTGATCTACGACCGCATGCATTCACGAGAAATTTCTGACTATGGCGGATTGGTGCACCGCATGCCGGTTTACGCCTTCGTGTTCATGGTGATCATGTTAGCCTCGATCGGCCTGCCGGCAACAAGCGGCTTTGTTGGCGAGTTCCTCATTTTCGTCGGCGCCTTCCAAGTCAATACCTGGGTCGCAACGTTAGGCCTTACCGGCGTCATTCTTGGTGCTGCTTATATGCTGTGGCTTTATCGCCGTGTAATCTTCGGCGATTTGACCAAGGAAAACCTGAAAACGATTACCGATTTGAACATGCGTGAGATCGGCTTCTTCGCGCCACTTGTAATCTTGGCGTTGTTCATGGGCATCTATCCCAAACCGTTCCTGGATGTACTTCATGTCTCGGTCGAGAACCTTGTGCAGCAGACCCAGGCGGCAAGTGCGGGCGGCGCTGAAGCCGTGGCGGACCTCGTGCCCCAGGCAATTTCTAAGGCTTTGAGGTAGGGGCGATATGATCGAATTCACCGCACCCGAATATCTCACCGCGCTGCCGGAAATCTTCCTCGCGGCGGTATCTCTTGTACTGCTGATGGTTGGCGTGTTCCTTGGCAACCGCTCGACTAATCTACTGACATGGTTGAGCGTTGTCGCCATGGGCGCTGCCTTCATCATGGTGCTCGCCGGGTCGCACGACCAAACCACCACATTTTTTGGTATGTTTGTGAGCGACAGTTTTTCGATCTTTATGAAATGCCTGGTACTGATCGGAGCCGCAGTCACGCTCATCATGGGTATGGGATTCGTGAAACGCGAAAATATGGACCGGTTCGAATTCCCGGTCCTCATCCTGTTTGCGACTCTCGGCATGTTGCTGATGATTTCGGCTAATGACCTTATTGCGCTCTACGTCGGTCTCGAATTGCAGAGCCTCTCGCTCTATATTGTCGCCGCGTTCCGCCGTGATTCACTTCGATCGAGCGAGGCGGGGCTGAAATATTTTGTACTCGGCGCTCTCTCCTCGGGGATGCTACTCTATGGCTGCTCGATGGTTTATGGGTTTACCGGCTTCACCGGTTTCCATGAAATCGCCAATGCCATCCATCACAGTGGTGGCGATGCCCATAGCACCACCACCATCGGTATCCTTATCGGCGTCGTCTTCATAGCAGCAGCGCTCGCCTTCAAGGTCTCTGCCGTGCCCTTTCACATGTGGACGCCCGACGTCTATGAAGGCGCGCCGACTCCGGTAACGGCCTTCTTTGCAGCTGCACCGAAGGTCGCCGCCATGGCACTCTTCCTTCGCGTGCTGCTTGGGCCATTTCACGAAATGCTGGCGCAGTGGGATCAGATTATCGTCTTCATCTCCATCGCCTCGATGGCGCTCGGCGCCTTCGCCGCCATTGGCCAGAAGAACATCAAGCGCCTGATCGCCTACAGCTCGATCGGCCATATCGGCTATGCCCTGGTCGGTCTCGCCGCTGGCACGCCCGAAGGCATCCGGGGCGTCTTGATCTATCTCGCGATTTATATGGTGATGTCGCTCGGCACCTTTGCCTGTATACTCGCCATGCGCCGGCGCGGTCAGATGGTGGAGAAGATCGAGGATCTCGCCGGCCTCTCCAAGACCAACCCAGCACTTGCGGTGGCCCTAGCTATCTTCATGTTTTCGATGGCGGGCATTCCGCCCTTGGCCGGATTTTTTGGTAAGCTTTATGTCTTCCTCGCGGCCATCGAAGAGGGTATGTATGCACTCGCGATCATTGGCGTGCTCACCAGCGCTGTTGGCGCTTACTACTATATCCGCATCGTCAAGGTTATGTATTTTGATAAGCCGGTGGATAGTTTCGACAAGCCGATAGGGGCAGAGCTATCCACCGTTCTTATTGGCACGGGCGTCATTTCCCTTTTCTTCTTCGCTTATCCGACGCCCGTTCTAGAGGGCGCGCAGACTGCTGCGGCGCTTCTCTTTCCCTGATTAAGAGGCTGGCATGACGGTGCCGAGGCTAGCGAAGAAATTCCGACTGTTAGAGTTTGATGAAATCGACAGCACGAATGAGGAGGCCAAGCGTCAGGCCGTGTCTGGCGTCGAAGACGGCACGCTGATCTGGGCGCATAGCCAGACGGCGGGACGAGGCCGGCGGGGGAGGGAATGGAAGTCTGAGCGCGGAAACTTGTTCTTGTCCTTGGTTCTGCGGCCAGATTGTGCACCGCTACAGGCGGCGCAGCTTACTTTCGTTGCCGCGCTGGCAGTCCGCGATATGTTGTCTTTATATTTACTCAACCACGAAGCTATTGCTTGCAAATGGCCCAATGACATACTGGTGGGAGTGCGTAAGATTTCGGGCATTCTTCTAGAAACGTCGACCGTGGGGTCGGGTAGTATTGAATGGCTCATTCTTGGCGTTGGCGTAAATCTGCGCCACCATCCGGATATCGGCGGTCTCCATCCGGCAACCAGTCTTCTTACAGAAGGTGCGCACGGGGTAGATACGGCTATGGCGCTGGAACGGTTTGTTGAAGCATTCTCGCGGCGACGAGAAGATTGGCTGCGTGGCGGGTTCGAAGCGGTTCGCCAGTCCTGGCTGCCTCACGCCTATGGTATCGGTCGGATAGCGCATATTACCTTCGAGAGCGACAGTAAATCCGGAATATTTACCGGTATTGATGAGGGAGGGGCCCTTTGCCTTCGTAGTGAGGATGGCGTAGATCACTACTTTTCTGCCGGAGATGTCACCTTTGAGGGGGCTGCCTGAGCATGCTTCTCGCCATTGATGTCGGTAACACCAATACCGTCTTCGCCGTTTTTGAAGGCAGCGAGATTCGCGGTCAGTGGCGCGCAGCAACAGATGCGCAGCGCACTGCCGACGAGCATGCCGTTTGGTTCAGCCAGCTCATGTCGCGCAAGGCGCTAAATCTCGATGACATCTTGGACGTTGTCCTCTCTACCGTGGTGCCACAATGTTTGAGCGCGCTAAAACTTCTGTGCGAACAATATTGCGGCTGCACACCTTTGGTCGTAGGCGATTCAGATGTCGCGCTAGGCATTGCCGTCAATGTTTCTCAGCCGGGCGAGGTCGGTGCTGATAGATTGGTCAACGCGATCGGTGGCCATCACCAATATGAAGGCCCGCTCATCATCGTCGATTTCGGTACCGCCACCACTTTCGACGCGATAAATGCTGACGGCTCCTATGAGGGCGGGATCATCGCGCCCGGAATCAATCTTTCGCTCGAATCACTACACCAGGCTGCCGCTCAACTGCCCAGAATTGCCATAAGCCGCCCTGAAAAGGTTATTGCCAAGTCCACTGTGCCGGCCATGCAGTCGGGAATTTATTGGGGCTATATCGGCCTCATCGAAGGCATTGTTCGGCGTATGAAGGATGAATATGGTGGCGACATGAAGGTCGTCGCCACCGGTGGTCTTGCGCCACTTTTTTCAGATGGCACGCTGGTCATCGACGTGATTGACCTAGATCTCACCATTTGCGGCCTGCTTGAGATTTATCGCCGTAACCGCCTGTACGGTTCATGAACCTTCCCGCCGCCCCCTTGACGACTGTTGATCCCGACGCACTCCATTTTTTGCCGCTCGGCGGCACCGGCGAGATCGGTATGAATCTCAGTCTTTATGCCAGTCGTGGAAAATGGTTGATGGTCGATCTCGGCATTTCTTTTTCCGGGGATACTCTGCCAGGCGTCGATATCATGGTTCCGGATATCTCCTTCATTGAAGAGAGGCGCGACGATCTCCTCGCTATAGTGTTGACTCATGGCCATGAGGATCATCTCGGTGCGGTACCGTATCTTTGGCCGCATCTGCGTTGTCCGGTCTATGCAACTCCCTTCGCTGCGGCTATTCTGCGCGAGAAACTGCGCGAGTCTGGACTGATAAAGAAAGTCCCATTAAAGGAAATTCCACTCTCCGCCAGATTCGAGCTTGGCCCGTTCGCCGTGGAGTATGTCTCCGTTACCCATTCTATCCCCGAAGCTAATTCACTTATCCTGCGGACGCCCGATGGCACAGTCCTGCACACCGGAGATTGGAAACTCGACCCGGAGCCCTTGGTCGGCGAACTAACAAATGAGCGCTCTTTTCGCCAAGCCGGCGACGAAGGCGTTCTCGCAATGATATGTGATTCGACGAATGCGACCTCCGAGGGCGTGAGTGGTTCCGAGGGTATGGTTAGAAGGAAGCTAGTGGAGCTTATTTCCGGCTGTCGGCATGGTGTCGCCGTTACGCAGTTCGCTTCCAATATCGCCCGGATGCAAAGTGTCGTTCGTGCGGCCGAAGAATGTGGGCGGGAGACGGTACTGGTTGGACGCTCCCTTTGGCGCTACGCCGAGGCGGCAAGGACGAGTGGGCATCTCGATCCGGACATGCACCTTCTCTCCGACCGGGATGGTGCCAAACTGCATCCGTCTCAAGTTCTCTATCTCTGCACTGGAAGCCAGGGTGAGCCACGGGCGGCCATGGCCAAAATCGCAGGCCAGAAGCACCCCAGGGTCCATCTCTCCGCCGGTGATTGCGCGATCTTTAGCTCCAAAATTATTCCCGGCAACGAGGCGCCGATCGGCCGCCTCTACGCGCAATTGGAGGCGCGCGGTATTGAGGTCATCGGCGAGAAAACCCACAAGGACATCCACGTCTCCGGTCATCCCAAACGCGATGAACTCAGGCGCATGTATGGCTGGGTAAGGCCGAAAATCTCGGTTCCCGTCCATGGTGAGGCGCGTCACCTCAATGCCCATGCCGAATTGGCCCGGGAACTCGGTACGCCGGAAAGTTGGGTCATCCGTGATGGAGAGTTGCTGCGCCTCGGCCCCGGGGATGCAAAAATTATCGGAACCGTCCACTCCGGCAACCTTGCCGTTGACGGCTCGCGCCTTATTGCACCGGATCATGCCGCGTTCGGTGCGCGGCGTAGGCTGATGCAGAACGGCGCGGTATTCGTTTCCCTGGTCGTTAACAAGGAGGGGTGGTTAGTTGCACCGCCGGCCATACGTGGTCATGGCATTGTCGACGGTGAGGAGGAGGAGGTCGTGGTCAAGGGCCTTGTCGAAGCGGTTGAGGAAGCGCTCGAGTCGGACAAGCTTGAGAATGATGCCGCAAAATTGCGCGAGGCAGGGCGTGTCGCGGTGCGTCGCACCTTGAGTGCGCTTTATGACAAGCGACCCGTGATCGATGTGCAACTCGTCCGCGTCTAGGATAGGGTAGGGAATATGATTGGACGGTTAAACCATGTGGCCATCGCTGTACCAGACCTGTTTGCGGCGCGCGAGCTGTACCGAGGCATGATGGGTGCCGAAGTTTCGGATGCCGAGGATCTGCCGCAACACGGCGTAACGACGGTCTTCGTCGTGCTGTCCAACACCAAAATTGAATTGCTGCACCCTCTCGGGGAGAAAAGCCCGATACAGGCCTTTCTCGACAAGAACCCTGCCGGTGGTGTGCATCATCTCTGCTACGAAGTGGACGATATCGTCGCGGCGCGTGACCGTCTAGTCTCCGAAGGCGCGCGTATTCTCGGCGATGGTGAGCCGTGCATCGGCGCCCACGGCAAACCGGTGCTTTTTCTCCATCCTAAGGATTTTTGCGGCACACTGGTGGAGTTGGAGCAGGCTTGAGTACAATCCATGAGCTTTTTCAACATCGCCCTTGTCTTTCTCATTTCCTGGTGGCTCGGCTGGTTCCTGACGCTTCCGTTCGGCATCAAGACGCCGGACAAAGTTGAGGAGGGCCATGCGTCGAGTGCACCGGACAAACCGCGCCTTCTCATCAAGGCAGGTATTGCGACCGCCATCGCTTGCGTGTTGACCGGTATCGTGGTGGCAATCATCATGTCGGGCTGGGTCGAGCTATAGGAAAAAATAGGAAGGTGGCGCAACATTATTGTGACGCTGCTATCGGCGATCCGCTGCACGGTCCTTATCACGACCGGGAATACGGTTTTCCCATAGCCGATGATAATGCGCTCTTCGCTCGTCTTGTGCTGGAAATCAACCAGGCAGGTCTCTCCTGGGCGACCATTCTGAAAAAGAAAGACAATTTCATGATGGCTTATGAGAACTTTGATATTGCGACGGTGGCCGCCTATGACGAACGCGAGCGTAAGCGCTTGCTTGATAACGCTGGAATCATTCGTAACGGTCTCAAGGTCAATGCGGCCATTCACAATGCTGGATGCCTACAACAAATCCAGATTGAGCACGGTTCTTTCAAAGTATGGCTTGACGAATATCACCCCATGAAGCTCGACGCGTGGGCAAAGCTTTTTCGCAACACCTTCAAGTTCACTGGCACTGAGATTGTACGTGAATTCCTCGTCAGCACCGGGTATTTGCCTGATGCGCACAGGCCCAATTGCCCGACCTATGCCGAAATTGCGACGCTTGCCCCGCCCTGGATGCAGGCCAAAGAATGATAGTCTAAATATTAATTTTTAGTCTGAGCTGTATGAATTTGTTGTTTGCAGTTTCGATTTTTCTAACTAAATTTGTGGGTCTTCCCCGGATGCCTACGCAATCACAGGTGTCCTGAAAATCTACCAATCGCTATTTGCCTATGGCTTCGCCGATGACCGGGCTTAAATGCACGTGGTAGACGTTTGTGGCAATGACGTTGCGCTGACGGACTTAAAATCTTTTGGAATAATTCATCTCCAAAGGAATCGTGAATTCCGTCTGCTGATTGAAGTCCCTTTGGGGGTTTTCTACCCGATGCCATGACTGATTTAGTAGTTGGAATATGTAAGCCCTATATCGTTATGGGAACGATCAGGGTAAAAATGGGTACGACTATTGCTATGGTGAGCCTTACGGAAATGCTAAGTCTCACATTATCTCAAAGTTATGCACAAAATATATGGACAGCATCTTCCCAATAGCTGTTTCAATCTTATCGCATTTCTCAGAACCATTTGGTACCGACGTTGCGCTTTGATGCGCCATTGGGCATATAGTCTGGCACGAGACAATCCAAGCTAAGCGAGTCAGAGATGCGGCGATCTGATCTTTTCATGCCGACGATAAAAGAAACGCCCTCAGAGGCAAAAATTCCATCGCACCGGTTGATGCTACGCGCCGGGATGGTACGGCAAACGGCAGCAGGGATCTATAGTTGGCTGCCCATGGGCTATAGGGTGTTACGCAAAATAGAGCAGATCGTCCGTGAGGAAATGGATGCCACCGGCGCACAAGAAATTCTCATGCCGACGATTCAGCCGGCAGAGTTGTGGCAGGAGAGCGGCCGTTACGACGATTACGGTAAGGAAATGTTGCGTATTACCGATCGTCACGATCGCGGTTTGCTTTATGGACCAACACATGAAGAAATTATTACTGATATCTTTCGCAACAGCGTGAGAAGCTATCGCGATTTGCCGCAAAACCTCTATCAGATTCATTGGAAATTTCGCGACGAGGTACGCCCGCGCTTCGGCGTCATGCGTGGGCGGGAATTTTTCATGAAAGATAATTACTCCTTTGATATTGATGCAGAGGCATCGCGCATCTCCTATAATAAAATGTTTGTTTCTTACTTGCGCACCTTTGCGCGCATGGGTTTGACTCCCATTCCCATGCAGGCCGAGAGTGGCGCCATCGGCGGCGATATGAGTCATGAATTTATCGTCCTTGCCGATACCGGCGAGAGCGCTGTCTATTGTGATTCTGCTTGGCTTGAGACAGACCCCTTGTCGCTCGAAATAAATTTCGACACAGACCTACAGCCTATCGTTGATAGATGGACTGAGCTCTACGCAGCAACTGACGATAAGCACAACCCCGATAATTGCCCGGTTGATGCGGCACAGCTCTATACAGGGCGCGGGATCGAAGTGGGGCATATCTTCTATTTTGGTACCAAATATTCTGATGCAATGGGGGCTAAGGTGAGTAATGATCAAGGCCAGGAAATTCCGGTAGAAATGGGCTCTTATGGCATCGGTGTTTCACGTCTCGTTGGCGCCATTATAGAAGCGAGCCACGACGAGGACGGTATCGTCTGGCCGGAGAGCGTAGCGCCGTTTCAGGTCGGCCTTATCAATCTCAGGAGCGGTCACGCAGCATGTGACGAGGTTTGCGAAAATCTGTATCGTAGCTTGAACGCCGCCGGCGTGGAAACGCTTTACGATGAGCGCGATGAGCGCGCCGGCGTCAAATTCGCTGAAATGGACTTGATCGGATTACCGTGGCAGATCGCCATCGGCCCACGTGGAGTAAATGCAGGAACAGTAGAGATTAAGAGACGTGGAGGCGAAAGCGAAGAAGTCTCGGCCGAAGCAGCTCTCGTCCGGCTAACATAAGGATTCCATCGGATCTCGCGCATGTTGTCCACTTTCGAAAGAATGGTCGCGCTGCGCTACCTTTGGCCTGGTCGCAGAGAAACTTTCACCTTTCTGGTCGCGGTATTTTCTCTGCTAGGAATCGCCTTTGGTGTGTTCACGCTGATAGTCGTCATGTCTGTAATGGGCGGGTTTCGCGAGGAGCTACTGACCCGCGTGCTCGGTTTGCAACCGCATGTCGTCGCTCGTTCCTTCGATGGCCCAATAGACGATTACGGCCCACTCGTAGATCGTGTACGTACCGTTCAAGGGGTTGAAACTGCCGCGGCGGTGGTCCGAGTGGAAGTGCTAGCACGGGGTGAGCGCAGCGTGACAGGCGCGTTGGTTTACGGCATGTCCGCAGAGGATCTGAAGCACAAGAATCGCATCGGGTCTGGATTACGAGGCCGGTCGCCGCTTGAAACTTATTCTGCTGGGGAAGGCGTTATTTTAGGCCATCGCTTGGCTAACAAACTGAATCTAGCAATCGGAAATTCTATTCGCATAATAGCGCCCTCGGTAACCGCCACAGCGTTTGGTAGTGTCCCCCGCGCCCGTGCGTATGAAATTGTCGGCACCTTTAATGTCGATATGTCGGAATATGATAGCGGCGTTATCTTTATGCCGCTCAAACTTGCACAGATTCATTTTAAATTTCAAAAATCTGTATCATCGATTGAGATAACCGTCGACAATCCTGACCGGATACATGAAATGCGTCCGGCTCTCCACAGCATATTCGGCAAGGGATTTAGGCTAACAGATTGGCAGCAGATCAACGCCACTTATTTCAGCGTGCTCGAGGTCGAGCAGCGGGTGATGTTCGTTATTCTTCTCCTGATTGTTCTCGTTGCTGCCTTCAACATCATCTCCAGCATGATCATGCTAGTAAAAAGCAAGGGACGGCAGATCGCTATCCTACGCACAATCGGTGCAACGCGTGGACAGGTCATGCGCATCTTTTTTATGAACGGCGCTATGATTGGCATTGTCGGCACGGTAATCGGCGTTATTGCCGGTATTCTTTTCGCAATCTATATCGAGCCTATTCGCGAAGCCGTCGAAAGCTTGTTCGGCACACGACTCTTCCCGCATGAATTCTATTTTTTATCCCAATTACCGACGCGCATTGATGGCGTTGAGGTGGGCGTTGTGGCAATCATTGCGCTGGCGCTCTCGTTCTTGGCAACGCTCTATCCGGCCTGGAGTGCCGCGCGGGTTGACCCGGTGGATGCGCTGCGTCATGAGTGAACAAGGCGCACCGGTTCTCGAACTCACTAATTTGCAGCGGACTTTTACCCAAGGTAGCGGCGTTATTCGGGTGCTGCGCGGTGCTTCAGCCGTTATCGCACCAGGTGAAGTAGTTGCACTTACGGGCCCATCCGGATCCGGAAAATCGACTTTGTTGCAATTGGCGGGTCTGTTGGAACAGCCGGACGGTGGTGACGTTAAATTGGGAGGACTATCCTGCGCAGCCATGTCCGACAATCAGCGCACCCGGGCGCGGCGCGAGAGGCTTGGTTTCGTCTACCAATTTCACCATCTACTGCCAGAATTCTCGGCGCGGGAAAATGTGATGTTACCGCAAATGCTGGACGGCGGTGGCAGGTCGAGAGCACGGCAATATTCAGACGAGTTGCTCGACCGTCTCGGCGTCGGGTCTCGTAAAGATCATCGTCCGGCGCAAATGTCCGGCGGTGAACAGCAGCGAGTGGCTATTGCTCGCGCGCTCGCCAACAAGCCAATCGTGATTTTGGCCGATGAGCCAACCGGAAATCTTGATCAGGAAAATGCCAAATCCGTGTTTGAGGTGCTATTGGAGATCGTTCATGGAACTAAACTTGCGGCTCTTATCGCGACACATAATCTTGATTTGGCATCGCGCATGGATCGCCACTTAGCCCTGGGCAATGGCGTCTTGATCGAACAGCGCTAAGGAATCGTCCGCGTCTCGTGTTTTAATAGAGACCAGTCTTGTAATTGTCCTCGACGAAGTCGTCGGCTTCCTTAATCTCCTCCTCACTCGGTGGATTGTCAGGTTTTGCGACCTGCTCCAGAATCATCTGCGCCAAGGTAGGCATTTCTTTGCGGTCCTGTTGGCTTTCCACGTCCCAAAGTTTGGAGCGTCGCACTGCCTTGGCACAATGAAGGAACGCTTCGTTGACGTCGATCATGATCCCCATGGTAGGAACTTTGCGGTTAACCACGCAACGCTCGAGGATTTCCTTGTCCTTGATAATCGTTGCTTTGCCGTTCACGCGCAACGCGTCCTCAAAGCCGGGGATGAGGAAGATTAGCCCGACATTCGGATTGGCAACGATATTGCTCATGGTATCCAATCTATTGTTGCCAGGTCGGTCCGGAATAAAAATGGTATTGTCGTCAAGCACTTTTACGAATCCCGGGGGATCGCCGCGCGGCGATACATCAGCCTTACCATCCTTGGTACTGGTCCCGATGCATAGAAACGGCGATCGGGAGATAAACTCCTTACAATGGTCGTCGAGCTTTCCGAGCTGTTTGAGAAGGGCGATGTCCATAGGGTCGCCAAAATTGTCTCGTAACTCAGATTCGCTGCCAACTCCTGTTCTGGGTTTCTGATCAGCCATCCTGTACCTCGTTGGTCCCTCGTTGCGATATCATATCAGCGTCGGCGCGATAACGACAATGTGGCTCTAGCCATGAATTGCCGGTAGCAAAGAATCAAACATTGTGGAATCTAGTGGGAATAAAATTTTATAGCGAGTCGGACACATGAGCCACGCCGATTTTATCCACCTCCGCGTCCATTCCGCCTACTCGCTCTCGGCGGGTGCGATCAAGACCGACGAGCTTGTTGAGCTGTGCCGCGACGAGCGCATGCCAGCAGTCGCTGTTACAGATATCAATAATCTGTTTGGCGCTCTCGAGTTCTCCGAGGCATGCCGGAGTGCTGGCGTGCAACCGATATTGGGCTGCGAGTTGGCGTTGCGCCGTGATGTTGGCGAAACAGGCGTTCGTCAAGCACGAGCAGAGGAACCTTATTGGCCTGCCTACCTGGTGCAGAATGAGACGGGTTGGCGCAATCTTATGACCCTTGCAAGCATTGCCCATATGGAGACGCCGAGTGGGGTGATACCGCAAATTGATTTTGATTGTCTCGGCAGACATTCGGACGGGTTGTTTGTGCTCTCCGGCGGACCGCGCGGGCCTCTCGGCCGTCTTCTTCTGGATGGGCAGAACGAAGCTGCGCGGGAGTTCGCCGCCCGTTTTCGGGACATGTTTCCGGGTCGCTTCTATATTGAATTGATGCGCCACGGCATGGATGGGGAGATATCAATCGAGTCAGCGTTGATCGACCTCAGCTATGAACTCGATCTACCGCTAGTGGCGACCAACGATGTTTATTTCGGGCCGCGCGGGAAATATCAGGCACATGATGCGCTGATGTGTATCTCTCAGGGCGCTCATATCGGCGATCGGGCGCGTGCACGGTTGACAGAGGATCACTGTTTCCGCGGTGCAGATGAGATGCGCAGTTTATTCGCTGATCTTCCCGAGGCGGTTGACAATACTCTGACAATCGCGCGGCGTTGTGCCTTCATGGCACCGGAGCACGCACCAATCTTACCCGCTTATCCTCTGGCGGAAGAGGAGCACACGGAGGCGGCGGAATTGCGTGCACTCGCGGAGAAGGGCCTCAACCGCCGGCTTGAGCGTGGCGTGTTTACCGGGACTATGAGCTTGGTTGAGAAAGAGACGGTTGCCAAACCATATCGTGAGCGCCTCGATTTCGAGCTCAACGTCATCACCGACATGAAGTTCCCTGGCTATTTTCTCATAGTCGCCGAATTTATCCGTTGGGCAAAATCGGAAAATATACCCGTTGGCCCGGGCCGCGGTTCCGGAGCCGGATCACTGGTGGCTTGGGCGCTAACCATCACGGATCTCGATCCGCTCCGCTTCGGCTTGCTTTTCGAGCGTTTTCTCAATCCCGAACGTGTCTCCATGCCAGATTTCGACATCGATTTCTGCCAAGAGAAACGCGATCTCGTTATCGAACATGTCTGCGAAAAGTATGGCCGAGACCGAGTAGCGCAGATCATTACTTTCGGTAAACTCCAGGCGCGCGCCGTTATCCGCGATGTAGGCCGAGTTCTTGGCATGCCTTATGGCCAGGTCGATCGATTGTCCAAGCTAGTGCCCTATAATCCAGCCAGTCCAGTTGGCCTGCAACAGGCAATTGATGGTGAGCCGTTATTCCAAGTAATGAAGGATGAAGACCCGGCAGTTACCACTTTGCTCGATATCGCCCTTCAACTTGAAGGTCTTTATCGCCACGCTTCGACTCATGCTGCGGGAGTTGTGATTAGCGATCGTGCCCTGCACGAGTTAGTACCGCTCTACCGCGATCCACGCTCGGAAATGCCGGTGACGCAATATTCGATGAAATATGTCGAACGTGCGGGGCTGGTAAAGTTTGATTTTCTCGGACTCAAGACACTTAGCGTTTTGGAATTAGCTTGCCGGTTGGTGTGCGACGGCGGTGTCAGTGTTGAATTGGATACGCTGCCCCTCGACGACGTTGCAACCTATGAGATGTTGGGTCGCGGTGCATCGATGGGCGTGTTCCAGTTGGAAAGTGCTGGTATGCGCGACGTCTTACGTAGCATGCGCCCGGACACGATTGAAGATATTATCGCCCTTGTAGCTCTCTATCGACCGGGACCGATGGATAACATACCCAAATTCATCGCCTGCAAGCATGGCGAAGAAGAGCCGGACTATATGCATGAAAGTCTGGAGGAAATTCTGCGGGAGACCTATGGCGTCATCGTCTATCAAGAACAGGTCATGCAGATCGCCCAGGTGCTGGCTGGCTATAGCCTCGGCGGCGCTGATCTGCTTCGCCGCGCCATGGGTAAAAAGATTAAGTCAGAAATGGACGCGCAGTGCGAGACCTTTGTAGACGGCGCCGTAGAGAAAGGTGTCGAAAAGCGGTGGGCGAGTCGGATTTTTGAACAGGTGGCTAAGTTCGCCGGTTACGGCTTCAATAAATCGCATGCTGCGGCTTATGCGCTCGTCGCGTACCAAACCGCTTACTTCAAAGCAAATTATACGGTCGAATTCATGGCGTCGTCGATGTCCTTCGATTTGCGCGATACCGACAAACTTGCGTCGTTCCGCCAGGAACTGGAGCATCTCAATGTCGAGCTTCTGCCGCCTGACATCAATGTCTCCGGCGCCAATTTTACGGTCGAACACTTGTCCGAGGGACGTCACAAGGCCATTCGTTATGCTTTGGCGGCGATCAAAAATGTCGGAGACACTGCGATGCGTGCCGTGGTCGCCGAGCGTGACAAGAATGGCGCTTTTCGTAGCGTGTTCGATTTCACCTCCCGGCTAGGTGCTGGCATCGTCAACAAGCGCCAGCTCGAAAATCTCGTGCGCGCAGGCGTTTTCGATGCGCTTGAACCGAACCGTAGACAACTGTTTGAGGCTGTTGAAATGTTGCTGCGCCATGCGGAGAGTGCAGAGCGAAACAGTGGGCAAGATTCTCTGTTCGGCGAGGGGCCGAATATGGGCATGCCCGAACTGAAGTTGCCGGCATTGGCTGATTGGCCACCCCTCGAGCGTCTAAAATACGAACAGGAAGCCATCGGCTTCTATCTTTCAGCCCATCCGCTCGAGACTTATAGCTCAGTGTTGGAGGCGCTGAGAACGACACCTTGTGAGCAATTCGCGAATTGTGCGAGCAAGGGGCGGAGCCGTTTGACTGTCGCCGGTGTCGTACTCAATGTACAGGAGCGGGATTCTAATGGACGCCGCTTTGCTTTCGTTCAGCTTTCTGACCCAAGTGGTAGCTTTGAAATCGCCTTCTTTCACGAAGCCTTTAGTGCTGCCCGTGAACTTCTAGAAACGGGTCGATTTCTCCTGGTGCAGGTGAATATCCGACCGGAGGGCGACATGGTGAAGCTTACTGCCCAAGATACCGAGGATCTTAAACGGCGCGCAGTTGCACAAATGAAAGGGTTGGAAATTCATTTTGCAGAATCTACGCCACTGGCACCGCTCAAGAGTGTTTTGGATCGTCAGGGAGCGGGGACTGGTCAAATCCGCCTCATTGTCAAAACCCCGCGGCGTGGTCGCATTGAAATTGGGCTGAAGGCGAATTATGCCCTGACACCGGAGATGCGTGCCGAAATTGGCGCTCTTCCGGGTATTTCGGCTGTGTGCGATCTCTAACCCCCGACTATTTGGCTTGCAAGGCGAGCACAGCGAGAGTATTTGTCTCGAACTCGCGCGCTGGTGCGTGGGAAATTCGCACGTGGATATGCGGTGTTCGCCGTCATAAGGCGTCTGCCGCTCCGGTGTTCGGTCTGATTGGCTGGACCAAATC
Source organism: uncultured Rhizobiaceae bacterium (assembly GCA_964624055.1). Taxonomy (GTDB): domain Bacteria; phylum Pseudomonadota; class Alphaproteobacteria; order UBA828; family UBA828; genus PTKB01. Next base: position 24,836 of record CAZUXZ010000205.1, read on the forward strand.
CGCGGAGGCTAACCGGAGAAGGAATAAAGATGGCTCTCCCAGAGTTTACTATGCGTCAGCTATTGGAAGCTGGTGTGCATTTCGGGCATCAAACGCGACGTTGGAACCCGAAAATGTCTCCTTATATTTTTGGTGTGCGCAACGGCGTTCATATTCTCGATCTCCAGCAGACCGTACCAATGTTTCATCAGGCGCTTTTGGCCCTGCGGGACACGGCGGCTGGCGGCGGACGGGTGTTGTTCGTTGGCACCAAGCGGCAGGCATCGGAGCCGGTCGCGGATGCGGCGCGCCGTTGCGGGCAATATTACGTAAATCACCGTTGGCTCGGCGGCATGATGACCAATTGGAAAGCCGTCTCTGGATCAATTAAGACCCTGATCAATCTCGAGGAACAATTAGCCGACGAAAACCTTGGTCTGACCAAGAAGGAAGTGCTCCAACTCACTCGCCGGCGCGACAAGCTGGACAGGGCTTTGGGCGGTATCAAGGATATGGGCGGAGTACCCGATATTTTGGTGGTAATCGACACCAATAAGGAAGATATCGCAGTCATGGAGGCGCGCAAATTAGGTATTCCCGTCATCGCAGTGGTGGACAGCAATTGCGACCCCGAATTAATTACCTATCCCATTCCGGGCAATGACGACGCCATTCGCGCGGTGAATTTCTATTGTGACTTGTTTTCCCGGGCGGTGATCGACGGACTACACCAGGAACTGGCTGCTACCGGGGCAGATATCGGCGAATCAGCGGAGATTCCGATTGAAGAACACGCAGCTAAAGACATCAATTTAGGGGCCGGTTCGGAGGTAGCGCCAGCAAAAGATGCTTCGGAGGAGCAGACCAACGAGGCAGAGGCGGATAGCGAAGGCAGGACGGAAGAGCCGCCGGCCGCCTCCGTGGAGACGCCAGCAGATGAATCTGCGGTAGAGAAATCGAACGCTGAAGCTTAGCACAGAACCCCTGTTAGTGGACGAGCCGACCCGGTTCGACGCGATAGCCGAGGAGATAGGAACCATGGCCGAAATTACGGCAGCACTGGTCAAAGAACTACGAGAAAAAACCGGCGTCGGCATGATGGATTGTAAGAAGGCGCTGAACGAAACTTCGGGAGATATTGAGGCGGCCGTGGATTGGTTGCGCAAACAGGGCCTTGCTGCCGCGCAAAAGAAGGCCGGCCGCGTTGCGTCTGAGGGGCTCGTAGGCCTCTGCGTCGGCCGCAAATCTGCGGCGATCGTTGAGATAAACTCTGAGACCGACTTCGTCTCTCGTAATGAGGAGTTTAAGGCCGTAGTGCGCGAGGTTGCCAGTTTAGCGCTAGAATGCGACGGTGATTTCCAAAAATTAGTAGCAGCGGACTATCCCGATACTGGGCGCACCGTTGAGGACGAAATCACTCAGCTCATTGCGACTATTGGCGAAAATATCAATATTCGGCGCGCGACCGGGTTGTCTGTGGATCATGGTGTCGTCGGTAGCTATATGCACGCGGCTACTGCGCCCGGATTGGGAAGAATAGGCGTATTGGTCGCGGTTCGCTCTGAGGGCGATTCGGAAACCTTAGCGGAGCTCGGTCATCAGCTCGCGATGCATGTTGCTGCAGCCAGTCCACAGGCGGTTTCCATCGAAGATCTCAACAGTAAGGATGTCGACCGTGAGCGAGCTGTTTTGCGCGAGCAGGCCGAATCATCAGGTAAGCCGGCTGAAATCATCGATAAAATAGTAGAGGGCCGACTACGAAAGTATTATGAGGAGGTAGTTCTTCTGAATCAGACTTTTATCATCGATGGTGAAACAAAGGTTTCTAAGGTCATTGAACAAGCGGTGAAAGATTTGGGCAAACCTGTTGAAATCACCGGTATCCGCAGGTTCGCTCTTGGCGAAGGCATCGAACGCGAAGAAAGTGATTTCGCGACGGAAGTCGCTGCGCAACTCAAAAAGTAGCTAAATTGCCTCACAGGCCGCTAGAATCTTGGAGATGGAGGTCCGTTTCATGTAAGATCGGATCCTGGGCATTTCGAGTCCAGAATTCGTCGGATCACTTAGTCTGTGCACCCGAGCCAAGTGTGTCGGGTGCGAATATAAATACAATTGCCGGTTCCGGCGGCGACTCTCGGGAGCGGAAATGAATCCTGGAAGGAAGTTCCATCGCATTCTCCTCAAAATATCTGGAGAGGCATTGATGGGAGATGAACCATACGGCATCGATAGCGAAACGGTAAATCGCATCGCTTCCGACATTTGTGATATCCACAGACAGGGCGTTCAAGTTTGCGTGGTGGTGGGCGGCGGAAATATTTTTCGCGGCCTATCCGGCGCAGCGGCGGGAATGGAGCGCGCAAGCGCCGATTATGTGGGCATGCTTGCAACCGTTATGAATGCGTTGACCATGCAGCATTCGTTAGAAAGATTTGATGTTGCAACTCGCGTGCTGTCTGCCATTCCTATGGCGACCGTGTGCGAGCCATATGTTCGCCGGCGGGCCATTAGACACATGGGAAAAGGGCGGCTCGTAATATTTGCTGCTGGTACAGGTAACCCATTTTTCACCACGGATACCGCGGCAGCGCTGCGTGCGGCGGAAATGGGCTGTGACGCTTTATTCAAAGGAACCAAGGTTGACGGTGTTTACTCGGCGGATCCCGAAACGGAGGGTGAAGTCGAACGCTATGATAGTTTGAGCTATCTGAAGGTGCTTTCGCGCGATCTTAAGGTAATGGATGCATCGGCTATCTCGCTGGCGAGAGAAAACCGAATTCCGATTGTTGTGTTTTCGATCCGAGAACCTGGCGGATTAAGCTCCGTTATTGAAGGAAACGGAAGGTATACGATCATTGGCGAACGGGAGTGATCCGATGGTGGAAGAACCGGACTTTGATGATTTGCAACGGCGTATGAATGGCGCCCTGGATGTGTTGCGTAAGGAATATGGCGGGCTGAGGACTGGCCGGGCATCTGCGAGTTTGGTAGAGCCCATCATGGTCTTGGCTTATGATACAGAAATGCCGCTCAACCAAGTCGCGACAATCAATGTGCCCGAGCCGCGCATGATCAATATTCAGGTTTGGGACAAGTCCCAGGTCAAAGCAGTCGAGAAGGCCATTCAAAATTCTGAATTGGGGCTTAATCCTATCATTGATGGCCAGAGCTTGCGTATACCCATTCCGGAATTAAACGAAGAGCGCCGAGTAGAGCTCGCGAAAATCGCTGGAAAATACGCTGAGCAGGCAAAAGTCTCGGTGCGAAATGTGCGGCGTGACGGTATGGATAAACTGAAAAAAATGGAGCGAGCAGGAAATTTAAGCGAGGACGATGCGGAAATTTGGTCCAATGAAATCCAACGAATGACCGATGACATGGTAAAGAAAATCGTCGAGACGCATGAAGCTAAGGAAAGCGAAATACTCCAGGTCTAAGGCTGTGGCTGTTGGCCCAGCTTTCAACGACATGGCTCCCGTGCCGGCCCATGTGGCCATCATCATGGATGGCAATGGACGTTGGGCCAAGGCGCGCGGATTGCCGCGCTTCGCCGGGCATAGGCAAGGTGTCAAGGCCGTCCGGTCGACTGTGCGAGCCTGTACCGACCTTGGCATTTCCTATCTAACAATCTACGCGTTTTCCTCTGAAAACTGGAAGCGCCCGGCCAGTGAAGTTGACGACCTAATGGGACTTCTACGGATCTACATCCGGCGCGAGTTGGCCGAATTGGGGCGTGAAGGCGTGCGCATACGCTTTATCGGGGATCGCAGCCGGTTGGCTAAGGACATCAATCTTCTGATTTCTCAATCAGAGGAGAACACGAAAAATAATACTGGTCTGACTTTTACTGTAGCCATCAATTATGGTGGGCGACAGGAGATTCTTGAGGCTGCACGGCGCTTTGCACAGCATGTACGTGACGGTGAACTCGACCCGGAAGACATGAGTGAAATGCTTTTTCAAAGTTATCTGGAAAGCGAGAAATTACCGGATCCGGACTTGCTGATTCGAACTAGTGGTGAACAGCGACTCAGCAATTTTTTGTTGTGGCAGTCGGCCTATACGGAATTCGTCTTTACATCGACCCTGTGGCCAGACTTTAAGAAAAAGCATCTTGAACAAGCCGTTCATGAATATCAGCGGCGTGAACGACGTTACGGTGGCAGCGGCGACTAAAGGATCCGCCACCTTGCTTGGCCCGCGTCTTATCACTGGCGGCATTCTGGCAATATGTGCTTTTGCCGCGGTCGAGGCGGGGGGACTAGTATTTATTGCTGTTGTTAGCGCGCTTACTGCGATTGTCGCATTAGAGTGGATACGGATGAGTTGCCGTGAGCGCTCTCATGGATCAATGATCGCATCAGTTTTTTCCCTAGGGCTAGGTGCACTGGCGTTCGTCTTTTGGGGCGTCGTTGGAGCGTTTGTTGCGGGTGCTGTCGGTGTTTTGTTTGTTGGAGTGGTGGCGCGGATAGAGCGGAACAGATCGTTTGTTGTGGCTTCGGGGTTAGCGCTTTTTATCTCATCGCTGATATCGATCTGTTGGTTGCGGCAAGAGCACGCCACGGGTGCGGCTACGATTTATTGGCTATTTGCTGTGGTCTGGGCAACCGATTCCGGAGCCTATCTGATTGGAACACTTATCGGTGGAGCTAAAATTGCTCCGCGCATCAGTCCGCAAAAGACATGGGCCGGCGGTATTGGCGGTCTAGTATTCGGAATAATTTTTGGGGTGATATTTGCGATCGCTCTCGTCAGCGTTGGCGTTTTGGAGAGTAGTCCTAATTTAGCTATTATCTCGGTCGCTAGTGCAATACTTTCCGTATTCGCACAAGTGGGCGATTTCACGGAATCCGCCGCCAAGCGTTATTTCGCGGTTAAGGACAGTGGGGCATGGCTACCTGGACATGGCGGTGCGCTCGATCGGCTGGATAGCCTGATATTAGCCACTCCTTTTCTGGCCCTGGCCATCTGGCTTGCGGGTGGATCGGCTAGGCTATTGTGGGGCGTAGGCTAGGAGCTGAGCGACGATTCAAGACTATTTCGACCTTGCGCACGTTCCCGCGAGAAGCAATGGCGTTGTGCCTGAAGGGGTGTTGATATGCGCTCTATGCGTTTGTGGTATCTTTGCCTTAAATCAAGCCTTTAGCGGTCGTGCAGCAGTCTTGAAATGCATTGATTCGGACCCTAGACTCTATCATTGGACAGGCATGTAGCGGAGTCGCACGGATTGGGCTGCGTTATAGTGTAGTTGGCGGTGAGTTGATCGTGATTGCGGGGTGGATTAAGCCGAGGGAGAGTTGTTGAATGCTTCGAATTCCGCCTCGCACCTTTGCTGATAGGACAAAATGGAAAGTATTGTAAGCACGCTGAACTATATTTGGCCGTTTCTGGCGGTCATAACGCCCGTGGTTTTCTTCCATGAACTTGGTCATTATTTGATCGCACGGGTCAACCGGATCGGCGTGGAAACCTTCTCCATCGGTTTTGGGCCGGAAATTTTTGGCTTCAATGATCGTCACGGTACGCGATGGCGGTTTAGCCTGTTACCTCTGGGCGGTTATGTGAAGTTTTTCGGCGACGCAAATGCTGCCAGCACTACGCCGACTGAAGATGCCGATGAGATGTCCCCCGAGGAACAGTCAAGATGCTTTCACAATAAAAGCGTAGCCCAGCGCTCAGCAGTTGCGGTGGCGGGGCCGGTCGCGAATTTTATTCTGGCAATTGTGATATTCGCGATCTTATTTGCGACCGTCGGTCAGCAATTTACTCCTGCAATCGTTGGCGCTGTTTTAGAAGACAGCGCGGCACAAGATACTGGACTTCAGCCCGGTGATGAATTTGTCAAAATCAACGGGCAGGAGATTACCCGTTTTGAGGATATCCAAACTACGGTGCTGCTCAATTTGGGAGAACCGCTAGATATCGTCATTTTGCGCAATGGTCAGCAAATAGCGATGCGGGCGGAGCCGCGCATGGTGGCGGCCCGCGACACCTTCGGAAACAAAACCACCCGGCCACAACTGGGAATAAGCGTGCCGCAAGTTGCGTTCGAAAAACATGATCCGGGAACAGCGATATTACAGGCACTTAAGCAGACCGCCCATGTCATAACCGCGTCCAGCAAGGCCGTTGGACAAATGATCGCCGGATCCCGCTCAACGGAGGACCTCGGCGGTCCCATTCGCATTGCCGTTATGTCGAGTCAGGTTGCAGAAGGTGGAATCGCTGGGCTGGCCTTTTTCCTTGCAGTAATCTCGATCAGTCTTGGCCTAATAAATCTCGTTCCGATACCTGTATTGGATGGCGGCCATCTCTTGTTTAACTTTTTCGAAGCATTGTTGGGGCGGCCAATAAAGCGCCAAATCCAGCAAATCGGCCAAACCGTCGGTCTTGTTCTCATTATTGCTCTTATGGTTTGGGTAACGGGTAAAGATATTCTCGGATTGGCTTCGTGATTCCGATTGATACCAAGGCTTCATACATCGGTAGGTGTGGCGTGCCGGGGAAATCTCTCTTCTTGGTGGCTGTTTTTGCGTTTGCCGTAATATCACTGGTGAGCTGGGCCGCGACCCCAGCGACGGCGCAAACTTCTGTCGAGGAAGTTCTGGTAGAGGGCAATGAGCGTATCGAAGTCGAAACAGTTCGCTCTTACTTGTCAATTGTGCCTGGAGATCCGTTTAATGCCAGGGATATCAATGATTCGCTGAAGCGACTATTTGCAACCGGACTATTCGCCGATGTAACGATTCGTATGGAAGGTCGCGCGCTAATTATACGTGTAGTTGAAAACCCGATCATCAATCGCGTCGCGTTCGAGGGCAATAAGCGGATCGATGACGATGCTCTAGAAGCCGAGACGCAGCTTCGTCCGCGCGTGGTTTATACCCGAACTCGAGTGCAGAGCGATGTCCAGCGCTTGGTCGAAATTTACAGGCGAAGCGGTAGGTTTGCCGTACAAATCGAACCCAAAGTTATCCAATTGTCGCAAAACCGTGTCGATTTAGTTTTCGAAATTGATGAGGGGCCGTTGACCGGAGTTCGGCGCATTAGTTTCGTTGGAAACAATCGTTTCAGCGATGGTGATTTGCGTGACGAAATTCAAACCCGCGAGACGGCGTGGTGGCGAATTCTGACTTCGGATGACACTTACGACCCCGACCGCTTAACCTTCGACAGGGAGCTGTTGCGAAAATACTATCTCAGCAAAGGCTATGCCGATTTTCGAGTCATATCGGCGGTTGCAGAGCTCACTCGCGACCGAAAGGATTTCTACGTTACCTTTACCATCGAGGAGGGTGAGCGTTATCAATTCGGCGAACTCAGCGTAAGCGCTAAATTGCGAGACCTTCAGGCGGAATCTCTTTTACCATTTGTGACTACTGTATCCGAGGAGTGGTATGACGCCGACGAGGTAGAGGAAACAGTTCAGGCGCTCACCGATGCCGTGGGAAATTTGGGTTACGCATTCGTCGACATTCGCCCAAGGATTAAAAGAAACCGTAAGGAACGCCTGATCGATGTTAGCTACGAAATTAAAGAAGGGCCGCGCGTCTATGTTCAGCGCATCGATATCGTCGGCAATGTTCGCACCCTGGACAAAGTGATACGGCGCGAATTCCGCCTCGTAGAGGGAGATGCATTCAATACGGCAAAACTCAGGCGATCGCGTCAAAAAATTAGAAATTTGGGACTTTTTGAAAAAGTCGAAGTCAAAACTGAGCAGGGCGATCAACCTGATCAATCAGTTTTAACGGTTGTTCTGGCGGAAAAGTCGACGGGCGAGCTTAGCTTCGGCGCCGGCATATCCTCGAACGATGGATTTCTTGGAGACGTCAGTATTCGTGAGCGTAATCTTATGGGACGCGGGCAGGACCTTCGTCTTGGTCTTACTATTTCGGCCCGCCGACAGGAAATCGACCTTAGTTTTACCGAACCCTACTTTCTTGATCGCGATATTGCTGCCGGATTTGACGTGTTTCGGACCACGGCCGATTTTCAGGATGAGAGTTCGTTCGACCAGCGTACGATCGGGACCAGCCTACGATCCAACTACGCCATCGCCGAAGACCTTCGCCACGGGGTGAAATACACACTGCGCCAAGACACGATTAGCAGAGTGGACAGTAGCGCGTCCCGGTTGATTCGCGAACAGGCGGGCACTTTCATCACTTCCTCGGTTGGGCACAACCTTAACTATGACAAGCGCGACAGCCGCTTGAAGCCAACCGAAGGCTATTCAATTAAGTTTGGGCAAGAGGTCGCAGGTCTGGGCGGAGATGTGCATTACTTGAAGCACACACTCAACAGCGGTTATTACCAGCCGCTATTGTTTGATTGGGTTGGTAGCGTCAATGTTCGGCAGGGGCATATAACAGGTTTAGGGGAAAATGTTCGTATTAATGACCGCTTCTTCCTTGGCGGGTCCAGCCTTCGGGGGTTCGAGCCGGGTGGTGTTGGACCGCGTGATCGAATTACCGATGATTCCTTGGGTGGGAATGTATTTTATGCCGCTACCGGAGAGGTTACTGTTCCTCTTAACCTAACCAGAGATTTTGATATAGATTTTGCTGTATTTAGTGATGTCGGCACGTTGACTAATGTGGATGACGCGGGTAGCGAAGTTCAAGACGTAAGTGACTCCCGAGCTTCTGTTGGTGTCGGCTTGGCCTACCTGTCACCTTTTGGCCCCATTCGGGTCGACTACGCAAAGGCTGTACTCAAGCAGGATTTTGATCAGACTGAAAATTTTCGATTTAGTTTTGGAGCAAGATTTTGAAAGTAACTCGATATTTCAACTTTAAGGCGTTTGCCGTTTTAGTGGTCATTTTGCAGTTGGCTTATCCGCCAGCGGTCAATTCACAGAGCACGGAGCCGGCAATTATAGCGATCGTAGAAGTTCAGGCTGTTATGCGTGAAGCAAAGGCGGCCCAATCAATTCAGGCGCAAGTGGAATTTAAACGTAGCGAATATCAGGCAGAGATCTCGGCCGAGGAGACCTTGCTCCGTGACCTTGAGCAGCAACTCGCGCGGCAGCAATCCGTCCTCTCGCCCGATGCCTATGCTGAGCGCCGTCGCGAATTCGAAAGTGATGTGGCTGCGGTGCAGCGGATTGTTGTGGATCGTAGGCGCGAACTAGACCAGGCCTACGGCGTCGGTGTGCGTCAGCTACAGGTTGAAATATCAAAAATCATTGAGGAAATTGCTGTTGAGCGAGGCATTAACATCATACTTCCCGAGACGCAAACCTTGTTCGTTGACAATAGTTTGCGGATTTCTCGTGAAGTCCTCAGTCGTTTGGACGAAAGAATGCCAGATTTAGCGTTGCAATTCGGACCTAATTAATACGAACCAATGGCGGATCCTAGGTTTTTTTCTCGCGCCGGGCCATTCACTTTGGCCAAGCTCGCCGCATTGACAGATTCTCAAATTAGTCAAAATTCGGATCCCACACTGAAATTGGTCGATGTGGCACCGCTAGATAGCGCCGGGCCCCAACAGCTCAGTTTCCTGGACAATAGAAAATATATTTACGCCTTTGAAAAAACTAAAGCTGGGGCCTGTATCCTCGCCCCTGACCTTTTGCCGCGCGCACCGAAGGGTATGGCCCTGTTGATCTCAAGTGTGCCTTACAAATCCTACGCTTTGGCAGCTCAAGCGTTTTATCCTAAGCCCGTCCCAGAGCCTTTCATTGCCGAATCGGCGGTTATTGAAGACGGCGCACAGGTAGATCCTTCTTCGCGTATTGAGCATGGGGTTGTCATCGGTTCGGCAGCTGAAGTCGGAAAGCGTTGCTGGATCGCTCCCAACACTGTAATCGGCACTGGAGTAAAAATCGGTGATGATGTTGTTATCGGTGCATGCGCTACTCTAAGCCATTGCGAAATTGGCGACCGCTCGCGGATCTATCCGGGTGCGCGCATAGGACAGGATGGATTCGGATTTTCACCGGCACCGGATGGCCACACTAAGGTACCGCAGTTGGGCCGAGTGATCATCGGTGCGGATGTTGAAATAGGTGCCAACTCGGCGATTGATCGGGGTAGCGGTCCGGATACGGTTATCGGTCAAGGTTGTTGGATCGACAATCTCGTTCAAATCGGGCACAACGTGGTTATGGGTCGAGGATGCGTTCTTGCTGGCTTGGTCGGAATAGCGGGTAGTACGAAAATTGGTGATTTTGTGTTTTTTGGCGGACAAGCGGGTGCTACTGGGCATATTTCGATCGGTTCGGGCGCCAAAATGGCCGGACAAACTGGAGTTACGAAGAATGTTGCTCCCGGCGCGACAATGGGAGGCATGCCGGCCGTGCCGATTCGGGATTTTCACCGGCAAGCCGTCTTGTTGTCCAAGCTGATTCACGGGGATAATTAGGTTAATGAGCGAAACGAACGAGAAGGAAATTGTAGAAAGTCTCGATATTCAGGAAATTATCGAAGCAATCCCGCATAGATATCCCTTCTTGATGATTGACCGTGTGCTTGATGTTGTGCCGGACGAGAGCGCGCTCGGTTTGAAAAACGTATCGATAAACGAGAACTACTTTCAGGGCCATTTTCCCCGACGGGCCGTCATGCCGGGCGTGCTAATAATTGAGGCCATGGCACAGACAGCTGCGGTATTGGTGGTGAAAACCCTGGGTCCGGAGATGGCGGGGAAGTTGGTTTATTTCATGTCTGTTGATGACTGTCGCTTTCGCCGTCCGGTCCTTCCCGGAGACCAACTGCATGTCTATGTCACTAAGAAGCATCGACGGCGCAATGTCTGGAAATTCGAGGCGGCGGCGAAGGTTGATGGTGAGGTCGCAGCCCAGGCAACTTACGCCGCCATGATTTTGGAAGATACATGACCGAAATTCACCCCACCGCTATTGTTGCCTCCGGGGCGAAGCTTGCCAACGATGTCTCTATAGGCCCCTATTCTATAGTTGGCGCCAATGTTGAGCTTTTAGCCGGCGTTCGTTTGATGTCCCATGTGGTGATTGACGGCCATACCCAAGTTGGTGCGGATACCGTGATCTACCCATTCGCATCGATCGGGATGCCGCCTCAGGATATGAAGTATGGTGGCGAATTTTCGGAGCTAAAAATTGGTGCCAAGAACGTCATCCGCGAACATGTCACTATGAATCCGGGTACAGAAGGTGGCGGTATGCTGACACGGATCGGTGACGAATGCCTTTTCATGGTTGCCTCTCACGTCGCGCATGACTGCCAAATCGGTGATCACGTCATCATGGCGAACAATGCGGCACTGGGTGGCCATGTCTCGGTGGGCGACTGGGCAATTTTGGGTGGCTTATCAGCCGTTCACCAATTTGTTAGAATCGGGCGTCATGCCATCGTTGGCGGTATGAGCGGCGTCGAGCATGATGTTATTCCCTATGGCTCCGTAATGGGAGATAGGGCGCGCCTTGCGGGTCTAAATTTGGTTGGTTTGAAACGCCGCGGATTCGGCCGTAATGCGATCCACGATATGCGCCGTGCTTTCCGCCTTCTGTTTGCGCAGGAGGGCACAATGACGGAGCGCTTAGCCGATGTCTCAGAACTTTTTAATACCATTGAACCAGTTATGGATATAGTCGATTTCATTCAAACCGATAGTTCCCGGCCGATCTGTCAGCCGAAGGGAGAAGGTGCCCAATAAGCTAGGTATTCTCGCTGGTGGCGGCCCGCTACCGGCTCGTATCGTCGAGGCTTGCTTGGCGACTGGACGCGACGTCTTCGTCATCGCATTCGAGAATGAAACGGATCCTAAGACGTGCGAGGGTGTTCCTCATCTATGGGTGCCGCTCGGGAAAGTTGGCAAGACAATTAGCCGGCTGAAATTGGAAGGTTGTAGCGAAGTTGTGCTTGCTGGCCCTGTGCGTCGGCCATCGTTCTCCAAGCTCAAGCCCGACATGCGCGCGATCAAGTTGCTGGGTAAAATTCGTAAGGCTGCCGGGCAAGGCGATGACGCGATCCTTTCTATCCTCGTTGAGGAACTGGAGAGCGAGAACTTTAGGGTAGTTGGCGCAGATGATTTGTTATGCGATGTCGCTGCGCCGGAAGGGAATTTGACGGAGAACACGCCCAATAAGATTAACAATCAGGATATCGCTCTTGGTGTCCGGGTTGCGCGCGCGCTCGGCGCTCTTGATGTCGGGCAGGCGGTGGTGGTGCAGGATGGTGTGGTGCTCGGCGTTGAGGCGATCGAGGGGACGGATGCGCTACTAAGACGTTGCGCCAAGGTGAAACGGGAAGAGCAGGGCGGTGTTTTAGTCAAACTAAAGAAGCCGCAACAGGAGCGGCGTGCGGACTTGCCCACTATCGGCGCCGACACGGTGCGGCTAGCCTGCGAAATTCGATTAAGTGGTATTGCCTTGGAAGAAGGACAATCCTTGATCCTCGATCGCAGCGAGGTTGTCGCAGAGGCCAATCGCCTTGGCTTGTTCGTTATCGGGATCAAGGCATGAGCCTGCCTCTCGAAAACGGACCGCTGGTATTTCTCATCGCTGGTGAGGCGTCGGGTGACATGATTGGTGGGCGCTTGATGGAGGCGCTAAAATCAACAACCGGTGGGCGGATCAGGTTTGCCGGCATTGGCGGCGAGCACATGACTCGCCTCGGGCTTGAGAGCCTATTTCCCATGCGTGAACTGTCAATCATGGGAATTTTCGAAATACTGCCCCATGTACCAAAACTATTGTGCCGCATCCGGCAAACGGAGCGGGCGGCGCGGCGACTGTCGGCTGATGTGATCGTCACCATTGACTCGCCGGAATTCAACTTTCGCGTTGCCAGGCGGTTGAAGGGGAGGGGAATTCCAGTCGTGCATTATGTCGCGCCGCAGGTTTGGGCCTGGCGATCAAGACGTGCCCACAAAATCGCGGCGTTTCTTGACAGATTATTATTGCTGTTCGATTTTGAGACCGAATACTTCGTCGGCACTGGTCTTGATACGGTATTCGTGGGCCACCATCTTGCAGAGGCCAAAATTGGCAGCGCGAATGGCGCTGCTTTTAGGCGCGAGCATTATATAGAAGCGGATAAAAAACTGCTCGCTATCCTGCCCGGCAGTAGGCACTCCGAAATATCGCGCCATTTGGCCATATTCGGCGAGACGGTGAACGCGTTGGCGGCACGTCAGGTATTGTGCCACGTTGTAATCCCGGCAATGCCGGCCCTTCGAAGGAAAATTGAAGCTGCTGCGCGAAATTGGAATGTAGAAACCACTATCATAGATGGCAGCAACCACCAGAGAAAATATGCTGCGTTCGTGGCAAGCGACGCGGCGCTCACCTCTTCGGGTACGGCAACCTTGGAGCTGGCAGTCGCCGGTGTGCCCATGGTGGTCGCCTATCGCGCCAATCCGGTCACCGTTGCTATCGCTCGCCGTGTAGTCCGGGTTGATCATATTGCGCTTGCCAATATCGTAGCGGGGCGTCGCGTGGCGCCGGAATTTCTTCAGCAGGATTGTACGGCGGCACAACTTACGCCTGCAGTTGAAAACATATTGCTTGACGCCGCGGTGCGTGATGATCAAATCGCATGTTTCCACCAAGTGGTAGAACGGTTAGGGGGCGAAGGAGCGGCACCGAGCGAGATTGCGGCTCAAGCGGTTCTGGAAGTTGCCCAAAACGCAGAAATGAACAAAGAGAGGTTAACATGAGCAATGACAGCTCAGGCGCCAGAATGCTTCACACCATGATTCGGGTGAAGGATCTCGAAAAATCCATCGAGTTCTATACTAATTTTCTAGGCATGAAACTGCTGCGGCGCGACGATTATCCGGGCGGGAAGTTTACCTTGGCTTTTGTCGGCTATGGGGACGAAAGTTCACACGCGGTAATTGAGTTGACCCATAACTGGGATCAGGAAAATGCTTATGACCTCGGCGACGGGTATGGCCATGTCGCGATTGGCGTCCCGGATATTTACAGCACTTGCGAAAAATTAGAGGTGGCGGGCGCCAGTATTCCGCGGCCGCCTGGGCCAATGATGCATGGCAACACCGTGATTGCCTTTGTCGAAGACCCTGACGGCTACAAGGTCGAGTTGATTGAAACGTCTAAGTAGCGAAAATGTTTGTAAGCGACCGGAGCTATAGAAGTAAGCTTACCAGGACAAAGGCAAAACAGCCGATTCCCATACCGACCGGCACCCAACCAAGAGCACCGCGCCACACTGGTGGTTTGTTGTCATTCACTGACCATGCATGCCAGGGAAAGCTCGTCGCCCTTCCCGCGACGATATCTTCCTGGCGCGCGCGAATAGTGCTCGGCGTGAGTTTCTTCCGATGCAAATTTCTCCGCGCGCGCAAAGGCATGTGCGTCACCGGTTATTGATGGGGATATAACTGCGGGGCGCCTCGCCCGTGTAGAGTTGACGTGGCCGACCAATTTTTTGGTGCGGGTCCGAGATCATTTCGTTCCACTGTGCTATCCAACCTACCGTGCGTGCCAAGGCGAAGATAACGGTAAATAGGTGGCTTGGAATACCCAGGGCCTGAAGGATGATACCTGAATAAAAATCGACGTTAGGATAGAGCTTTCGTTCAACGAAATATTCGTCCTCCAGTGCAATGCGCTCCAATTCGCGGGCTACATTTAGCATTTCATTGTCTAGATTCAAATCGTCCAGCACCTCATGGCAGGTCTCGTGCAAAACCCTGGCCCGCGGGTCATAATTTTTATAGACCCTGTGGCCGAAACCCATAAGCCGGAAAGGATCGTCACTGTCCTTAGCTCTGGTGATGCACTCCGGAATTCGTTCGACACTCCCGATTTCTTCAAGCATTTGTACCACCGCCTCGTTGGCACCGCCATGGGCGGGACCCCATAGAGTGGCAATACCGGCGGCAATACAGGCATACGGATTTGCGCCCGATGACCCCGCAAGACGCACTGTGGAAGTTGATGCATTTTGTTCGTGATCAGCATGCAGTATCAAAATCCGGTCCATGGCTGAAGCCTGTATGGGATTGATTTCATAATCCTGGCACGGGACCGCGAACATCATATGGAGAAAGTTCTCCGAATAACTCAAATCGTTACGCGGATAAACGAAGGGTTGACCAATAGCGTATTTATGCGCCATTGCAGCGATCGTAGGCATTTTCGCGATTAGGCGGTGTGAAGCAATCATCCGCTGGCGTGGGTCCTGAATATCGGTGGTGTCGTGATAGAACGCTGCTAAGGCGCCGACGACGCCGATCATTACGGCCATGGGGTGAGAATCGCGCCTAAAGCCGCGGAACAGATAATTGATCTGTTCTTGTACCATGGTGTGAGTGGTGATGGTGGCGTCGAAATTCCGTTTCTGCGCTGCGTTGGGTAACTCTCCGTATAGCAGCAGGTAGGATACTTCTAGAAAATCGCTATTCTCCGCCAATTCATCGATAGGATAGCCACGGTGTAGAAGCGTGCCTTCATTGCCATCAATGT
>CAZUXZ010000206.1:0-5769 GCA_964624055.1 uncultured Rhizobiaceae bacterium
CCAGGCTATGGTGAAGGTCGGCAAGGAAGGCGTCATCACGGTTGAGGAGGCCAAAGGTCTCGAGACCGAGCTCGACGTCGTCGAAGGCATGCAGTTCGACCGCGGCTATCAGTCGCCTTATTTTATCACTAATGCCGACAAGATGACCTGCGATCTGGAGGATCCGCTCATTCTCCTGCATGAGAAAAAACTTTCCAACATGCAGGCGATGATCCCACTGCTCGAAAGCGTGGTGCAGTCCAGTCGCCCGCTCCTCATCATCGCAGAAGAGGTTGAGGGTGAGGCCCTTGCTACCCTGGTAGTGAACAAACTCCGCGGCGGCCTCAAGGTATCTGCCGTCAAAGCGCCCGGCTTCGGCGATCGTCGCAAGGCCATGCTCGAAGACATCGCTATTCTGACTGGTGGTCAGGTGATCAGTGAGGATCTCGGCATCAAACTTGAAAACGTCACCATCGACATGCTCGGTACCGCCAAGCGCGTCAACATTACCAAGGAAGAGAGCACCATCGTCGGCGGTGCGGGCAAAAAGAGCGATATCACCGGTCGCTGCAACCAGATCCGTGCCCAGGTCGAGGAAACCTCCTCCGACTACGATCGCGAGAAGCTGCAAGAACGGCTGGCGAAGCTCGCTGGCGGCGTCGCCGTGATCAAGGTCGGCGGTGCGACCGAGATTGAGGTGAAGGAGAGCAAAGACCTCGTCGAGGCCGCGCTCAACTCCACCCGCGCCGCAGTCGAGGAGGGCATTGTGCCAGGTGGCGGCATAGCACTGCTCTATTCCACCAAGGCCCTCGGCAAGCTCGAAGGCGAGAATGCCGACCAGAATGTCGGCATCGAGGTGGTGCGCAGGGCGCTGCGCAACCCGGCCCGTCTGATCGTCGAAAATGCCGGCGTCGACGGCTCACTCGTGATTGGCAAGCTTCTTGAGCAGAAGAGCAATACCTATGGCTTTGACGCTCAGAAGGAAGACTATTGCGACATGATCAAGGCAGGAATCATCGACCCAGCCAAGGTCGTGCGCACAGCGCTTCAGGATGCAGCGTCGGTTGCCGGCCTAATGATCACTACCGAGGCGATGATCGCCGAGAAACCCGAGCCAAAAGAGCCCGCCATGGCTCCCGAAATGCCGGGTGGTATGGGCGGCATGGGAATGTAAATCCTACACTTCCGTGAAAGACAGAAGAGGTCGCCTTCGGGCGGCCTCTTTTTTTGTGCAGAAATAAACTTCTCCTGCCTCAGGGGAAAGAGAAATTGGAAAGAAAAGTAAACTAACTTCTTTCCCATTTTCAAAGAAGCACATCTTACATTTGCAAAATAATTTGCGCTTTGGGTTTGACTGAACGGTTAGGCAACAGCCCAAGCTGCTGGCGTGTCCTCCAGGCTGGGCAGCGTCAGGTGTAACGCACAGGCGAATCTCGACAGACCCAACCCCAAAACAACGCGCTCGCGGGGATAGTGCAAATACAATCCAGTCATAGATGCTGGTTGCCCCACCCAACATCCATCCTGAACCACACCCCCAAACGGCTGGAAATTGCCAGTGTGACTCAAAAAATATAAAACACCCTGAGTGCGCAGCACACCTCGGTTACCCCAACTCTCCACCACTCTTTTCTCAAAGAAGAGAATTTTCGTTTTCGCAGGTACGCTCGCTCAATTGCTTTCGAATAAAACACCCGGATTTAGCATACCGTCCGGATCAAGAAGGTGTTTCATGCCACGCATCAGGTCGACCTCCTTGGCACTTCGTGAATGATGCAGATATCCGCGCTTGGCAATACCAATGCCGTGCTCCGCGCTTATGCTGCCATTGAGCTTAGCAACATGGCCATAGATACGCTCAGCTAGTGCCGGGCCCTTGGCGTAGAAAGCTGCCTGGGAAAGACCCGGCATCTGCATCATATTGACATGAATATTTCCGTCCCCGAGATGACCGAAGAGAAGCGTACGCAACTCACCCGCCTCTTCCCCAAAGGCTTCCATTTGATCAAGAAAGCCTGGCATCGCCGCTGGCGGTACAGTGACATCAAATTTATGGGTCAACCCAGCGCGGCTAATTGCCTCAGTAACGCCGTCACGCAGGCTCCAAATACCGCGTGCCTGGGTATCACTTTCGGCCACCACCGCATCGACAGCAAGGTCCGATTCGAGCACACTCGAGAGACGCTTGAGAAATGAATCCCGTTCGCTCTCGTCTGCACCCGTCTCCTCCTCGACGATGATGCAAGCGGGATAGGACTGCTCGAATGGTAAGCGCGCCTCAGGCTCAATTTCCTTGTAGAGGGTAATCGAATCTTGCGTAATCATTTCCAGTGAGGAGAGGCCTCGTAGCTTGTCTCGCAGGGCGGTGAGAAGCTCGGGCAACCGATCACGTGTCTCTACCGCAAGGAGCGCGGTCTGCACTGCTTGGGGCGCTGGGCGCGCCTGCAGCACCGCACGAGTGATGATACCGAGTATACCTTCAGAGCCAACGAAGAGATGTTTGAGGTCGAGGCCAGTATTGTTCTTTTTAAGCTTGTTTAAATTACTCAAAATTGTGCCGTCAGCCAGGACCACCTCAAGGCCGAGTACCTGCTCTCGCATATGGCCATAGCGCAGCACCTTAATACCGCCCGCATTGGTCGCGATCATACCACCGATCTGACATGATCCACGCGCCCCGAGATCAACTGGAAAGACATGGCCACACGCAGCCAATTTTTCATGCAAAGCTTGGAGCACGACACCGGCACCGACCTGAACAGTCGCTGATGCTTCATCAAACTCCTCAATCTTGTTGAGGCGCGACAGGCTTAAAACAACCTCACCGCCGCGGGGTACCGACGCGCCCACCAACCCGGTGTTGCCTCCCTGGGGCACCAACTTAAGCCCAAGTTTGCCGCAGGCACGAACACACCTCGCTACTTCTTCAGTGTCATGCGGGCGCAATATACAGGGTGTTTCACCGCTGAATTTCTTCGTCCAGTCGGTGGCATAGGCCGCCACCTCGGTACGCTCGCTGAGCACGATCCCGCCCATGCCCAATTCGTCACTTAACCGCTCCACAACACTTGTCATGCGCCCTCTAAAATAATCACTAACTTTATGATCGACGGAATATATCCTGGGTCGACCACTAGTTTGATTGCTCCTCATTACCGCGATAAATCAAGTCGCCTTCGATATCAAATTCAAGGCCGTATTTCTTTGCCTCGTCGATGGTTTCCTGTGGCCACAAAATCTTCCCCGGATGTGTGCCGCCGATAATTGCAAGCATCATAGCCGTCCCGTCGCCGACATTCTTGAAGCCACGACTGAGTCCGATTGGAACGGAAACCGTATCCCATTGGCCGAGTATTGCTTCATGCATGGAACCGTTTTTGTTTTGCCACTGAATGGCCCATTTACCGTTGAGGATAAAGAAAACCTCGAGAGTGGCGTGAATATGCAACGCAGAACCTTTTCCCGGCTCACATTGGACGACGCCAAGATTGAAGTCCTGATTGTCAGTGATCGGCGGAGTGAGATCCTTGTCCTCAACCACGCCTCGCCCGATTATACTGAAGATCTCTCGCTCGAAGCCAGGAATTAGAGCATCAACGAAGGCGTGCTGGCTCGACTTCAAATCCTTGAATCGACCAATCCTCTCACTTTCCATCAACTCGGGGCTAACATTAATCCTTTCAACCATTCTGGTATTTTCCTTCCTGCGTTGAGCGTCAAACTATCACATGAAGCATCTGCCACAAAAAAATGAAAAGATCATTATAGCTACTTGAACTGTTCTACTCTCTCTAACAACCACTTGAAAAATGACATAGATTTCGTTCTCATAATGATTGATAAAAACTTTGTTTTTCCTTTACAAATAGACAATTGCTATTGTTTTTGTACTGCCGTTTCTGTTCTTGGGTTTACATTACTACGGTTCACAAAAAACAGCCCCAAAGACAACAGAGAAAGGGCTATCCATATCCAATAACTTGGTATCGTTTGAAATATTAATATCGACCAAAAAACACCAGAAAGCGTTGCTATAAAATTCCCGGATGAGAAAAACACCGGACCTGCTAGGCGCACTACCTCATATAATATGATGTAAAATATAGCATTAATTAACATATACAAAACAATTGCCCAATCTCCAGTACTCATGCTTCCTGAAAAAAACCACCATTGATCTGACACCAACATTATTGGAAGCATTATGATTGTTGCTACAACCAGTAATGCAAACGCGCTATCCATTGATCCAGATGAAGTTGGTTTAATAAGAGCAGCCAAAATAGCCATAATTGCAAAACTCAAAGGAACTGAAAGAGCAATTATCATCCATATCCAACTAGATCCTTCTGGGAGACTCGCCTCGGGGAGTAGTATGCACAAAACTCCCCCTATTCCCGCTGCTATTCCTAAAACCCGAACAACGCTTAATCTGTCTAATTTAATAGATATAGCTATTATATAAGTAAGAACTGGGGCGAGAGTTATAACCAAACTCAAAACTGTTGGTGGTATTTTCGGGGCGACAATAGCCAGCATTGTATATGGGAACGCTAGACCAAATATCCCAGAAAACGTGTAAAACTTGATGTTATTCAGAGATAGTTTTGGGAATTTTCTGCGTAAGACAATGACCGGAAATAATATTATTGCAGCACCGCAACTAGACCAGAACGTATATGCGAAAAAGGGTATCCCCTCATCCATAGCCAACCGAGTAATTGGGAACGTGGCGCCAAAAAATACTTCACCGACGATCAAAAGAAATAATGCAAAATGCTGCGGAGACATAGACATCAATAAAACATCATGCTTTTTGTTTGATGGCGTTCTGGCGCGCCTTTACGGTCACAGATACCCATGAAATTACTGGTCTAGTATGGCCCACAATGCCTGCTTAGCGTAGAGAGAAACACCACATGGTCTGCTGATACATCAATCTAATGGCTCCCCGTCACGCGCAATTGGATTTGATATCTTTTCACCATCGAATTCTATTGTCGCAATTAACTCGACCGAATGATTTGAAGCCAGGCCTCGGCATCCAATTGCTGCACGCGTAGGCATCACCTTTCGGCCGAATATTTCGACTAGTATATCAACGGCGCCGTTAATCACTCTGGGTTGTTCCGTAAACGATTCCCCGGAATTAACATACCCAACGAGGTGAAGCATGCGCACTACCCGATCAAGATCCTCTAAAGCGTATTTTATAGCTCCTAAATAGCAAATCATACATTGACGTGCCGCTTCGTAGCCTTGTTCTACAGAAAGATTATCACCCAATACTCCCGTCATATAAGGCTTACCATCCTTCATTGGTGTACAGCCCGAGAGATAAAGAACAGTACCAACAGAGTAGTGGGAAACGTATTTGGCTCCAGATGTATTGTTCTTGTAATTTTCAGCGATATTAGGAAGATCAATTCCCATAGAGGAAATGGTATTTTCAATTTTCATTTAGATTCTCCTTATATAACCATGTTTACACTGATCCTAAATACTCTAAACTCCAATAAAATAACAATTAAATAATCTAAATAGTGAATAATTTAGATTTTCAATTAACTGACCTATTGGCATTCCTGTTAATAGTTTAATACCATACTGTTCATCACGTTTCTTCTTCATAAAACTTTATTTATAGTAAATTATATTGACCAAATGTAAAAAAAAGCAAGAATTAGAGATACTTCTACGATTCTGAAATGAAGCACCCGTAGCTCAGCTGGATAGAGCGCTGCCCTCCGAAGGCAGAGGTCACAGGTTCGAATCCTGTCGGGTGCGCCA
>CAZUXZ010000207.1:0-11272 GCA_964624055.1 uncultured Rhizobiaceae bacterium
AAACGAACGTTGAAACCGTGAAGGCACGGAAGGTAGCGGCGGAAGAGGTAATCATCTATTGGAGCGGGCGCTTTTTCGATTCTTCGCTTGAGCCCATCTTACCTGAGACACTCGCCGACCATGAACGCCTGGTGTTGGCGATCGCCCCTGATCTTTCCATAAGAGAAGCGATGGCAGCGCGAAAGCAGAGTACGGCTGCCGGTTTGGAAGTCACCGCGCTGGATGCGCGCTGGATAAAAACCATAGAGGAGCGGGATCCATGAAATACTTTTCTCTAATCTCGGCGGCCACCATCGTCATAATTTTGAGCGTTGCCCCTTTGACTAACGCAGATGCCTCGACTCGCGCTGAAGTGCGTCGCCTAGTAGTTGAGGAGGCGTTGAACAGCAATGTGCCACCCTCCCTTGCCATGGCCGTGGCGAAGGTTGAATCAAACTTTTTACCTCAAGCGCTGAGCCCCGCTGGCGCGCGCGGCGTAATGCAAATCATGCCTGCAACGGCGATGGGCGAATATGGAGTAGGCGCCGAGGAACTGTGGGATGTGCGTCTCAACGTCCAACTCGGCATTGATTTTCTCGGTCATCTTATCTCTCGATATGGCGGTCGCTGGGACTTAGCTCTATCTCATTATAATGGCGGAAGCGTGAAGCGCACGCGCTCCAATTTGGAGCCCTTACCAAAGACGCGGAAATATGTCGAGGCGGTGCTCAACTGGCAGAAACGCTATGCTGAACAAGCTACGGTTTGGGCACTGGCGGAAATGCCAGATGATGGCTGGCGTCCGGCGCGCACCCGCGATGCTGCGCGCGAAGAAGTTGAACCTCAACGTATCCTAGTCCGCAAAATTGAACCCGAGCAGGCGCGACAGCATTCTTCTGAGCGGAATACAGCACAGCTGCAGAGCGATTTTGGTGTGGCGCTTGAGCGACGGGTGTTGAGGATGCGCGGCACGCTTGATGATTTCACCACGAGTGTCACCTGGCGTGACGACTGAACGTAATGTTCGATGCAAACAACTGGCTAATCGTCAGAGTCACGACTTTCGCCGTTCTGCTTTTCGTCGGTCTTACAGCACATCAGGCTCGCGCAAACACCGAGCTTGTGGATCGCCGCGCGCTCCGTGCCATGGTGGTAACCGAAGCGCTCGATCTCGGCCTGCCAGTTGCGCTGGCGCTCGCTGTCGCCCATGCCGAATCGAATTTTGATCCAAGGGCGCTCAGTCACAAGGGAGCGCGCGGGGTCATGCAGATCATGCCTGCTACGGCGCGCGGTGAATATGGAATTGATGCGGATCTTTTGTGGCAACCGCGCATCAATATACGCCTCGGCATACACTTCCTACACCGTCTCATCGTGCGCTATCATGGTCGCGTTGATTTGGCCCTGTCTCATTACAATGGGGGGTCAGCCGTCGGCGTACCACCCCGCGCCCGCGTTATTCCGGCAACGCGGAGTTATGTCGAAAGAGTTCGGGTTCTGCAGGAACGCTATCGCGAGAATGTTTGGTCAGGAGGCTATAGTCAATGGACGCACAGGACGCTAGGCGCCATGTCATTGAGGCCGGACTGAGTAATGAACTGCAGGTTGCCTTTTACAATGCGGGCGAGGCCACCGCGGCAGATGGTGGATTGATGTTCTCCCGCGTTGTTTCTCGAGATCTGGCAAAGGCTGTAACCTGCCGCACCTATACCAGTTTGGTGCTGCAGCTTTGCCACCTTGTGAATATCGCTGATGCCGCTGGCGATGGAGGGTGGGAGGCTTTGTTCTTTTCCGGCGATCGCGCCGCATCGAGGACTTTTCGCAGACTGTTCGGTGAGCGCTTGGCAGTTCGCGGTTGGCGGCGTACCGGCTTTGACGTGACCAATGTAGGAATTACCATAACTTACGAGGACGGCGAGTTTCAGGTGCCCTATTCACGCATGCCCGTTCTCGCTGCGCTGATATATTTGCTATTGGAGACCGTTGGCTTCGTCGAGGTCGACGAAATACTGTCCAACATGCTGAAGAATTCGACGCGAAAACACACGGTCAGTGAAACAGCCAATCGTATGTCGAGCCGACTTTACGACTATCTTAGTACCCATCTACGTCCAAAACAGGAACAAGCAAAGTTTGAGCAGATAGTTTCCTTTCTGAAAGCAAAGACCGACGGTGGCGAGGTAGAGATCGACGACGCGATGATACTTGGTTTTTGGCAAGATCAGATCCAGTTAAACGATAACAATGACTTCAAGCAATACCGCTCGGCGCTACGTGCCTTTGTCGCCTTTGCTCAGGCCATCGAGGGTGGTAGAAGCAAGATTGCTGTAACTCGTCCAGCGGCGATTGGCGAGGATCGCGCCGCGGGTGAAATCTCACCCGACATTTTGCCGGAGGATTTGGAGCTTGAAGACGATTGGCAATCGCCCCTAATCGAACTCGATTCTGAGCCAGCGAGTGCTATCCGTTTTCTGAATCAACAGGAGCGCAAGGATCTCACTCTGATAATGGACTGGGGTCCACTGGCTCTATCCTGGCCCTTGTCATTACTGCGCCATGAGACCTTTGGCTTCACCCAGTCGCGCCTGACTCAGGCAGCGAGGGCGGGGGCGGATGGCGCAGAAATCTCACGCATTGCCTCCTGTGCCGATACAGAAAATTTCGCCACGCGTATCGCACGAATTAGTGAACTGCATGGGCGAGTTTTGGAAACCCTCAAGGCTAGCGCTTGGATTTTACGCCAGGAGAGCGGAAAACAAGAAGCTGAACATGAGGATGACGAGGTAATTGATAGCAAGGCTATGGAAGCGCGGCGCGCGTTCAAGAAACTCAACCGACAGGGCTTTTCCGAAGACGCCCTTGGAGCTCCGGATCTCGTAGCTGGCCATCGCGCCGGTGTGTCACCGATGCTGCGTTTACGTGACCGGCTCGATCAATGGTGCAATAAGGCACACGCACTAGGCGATGTCCCACCAGGTCTTGGCAAGCTATTCGAGAAAGATACGATATGTTTCAGAGACGAATTTCACCGTCTCTATGGAGAAAGCTCGTGAAACCAAAAATTGATCTTGGCGACTTGCAAGCGGTACAAGAGGCCCGCCGCCTCTTTGCCGCGTTTCATGCAGTGGAACAATTGACCGCGAATGATGCTCCAGCGGTCATGCGCCCTTCTTTCTCGCGTTTGTACGCCTACGTTGGGGAAACCAAAATTGATGCAGAGATCGAAACTGCACTCGCTGCTGACGCTCGATTACGGGAGGATTACCGGCGTCTGATCGAAAAATTTTCGTTGCCATTTGTGCCACGGGCGCTTGCCGCTGACAGCGGCACCGAGAGCCTGCGCGAAGGTATCGGCTGCCGTCTGCGCTTTGTTCCGTCCACGGCCGAGCCAAGCCAAACTTATGTGATCATTGAATTTATCGAACCGGCGACCGCAACGACCTCAACGCTTTTCCTTTGTGACCGCTTCAACAATTGTCACAAAGTTTCACTCACTGCCGAGCAGGGTGAAAATGTGCAGCTTCTACTCGATAACGACTCTGATTTGCTGGCTCGTCTGATGGACAAAGATATAGAGATTCGCCGCAGCTTGTGAAAACCCGAATCTACATCGGCACGGCAAGTGGACCGGTCCAGATCGAGCGTATTTGGCGCGAGGAGGGTATCGCCGAATCGATGGTGTGCCTGAAACGTACCACGGAGATTCTTCCAATAGGTGCCGCCTACAATGCCTTCGTCAAGCGTCCGTCGGGCGTCATAGAGCGCGCTTTCGGACCGTTCGAGGAAGGCGGGTTCCGCCTCGAATTGTCGGACCGGATCAACCAAGGGACAAGCTGGCAGCTCGCTGTCTTCGTCGCCCATGCACTTGCCCGAGACGGGCAACTTGCTGGGCCAGAGGATGATTATGCACGCGTGGTGTGGCTCACAGGTCAGGTCGATCACGACCTTAAGACTCGGGGTGTCGACCAGGTACCAGAAAAGATTCACGCCGCGATTAAGCCTCTTGAAGAGCTGATAAACGAGGGCAAGGCTGTATTTCTCTTCGCTCCTGAACAAAATGCCCAGGGGCTTACCAGCGCTTCGCTACCGTCCGGCATCGCTGTAAGCGCGGTCACCAGTGCCATCGACGTACTGCATGCGCTTGGTATTCCTCTTGAATTGCAGCGGTCGAGATCGAAGTTGACGCGAAAAGAGGACGACGACCACCGTAAGGTAAGAGCCGAACGCTCCACCAATTCGTACCGTGCCAAGCGTAATTTGGTTGGCACGGCGTTTCTACTATTAGTCAGCGGTGTGATAGCTGCCAGCATTATAGTGCCACGTTTTTTTTCACCCGATGAACCCACACCCGAGATAGTCAATACTACCAAGGAACAGATGACCGGGATTGAGACGAAACAGACGCAGGTGCCGTTAACAACAGAAATATTGCCCGCAGCCGATTTGCCCCAGTTAACGATTTCTGAAATTTATCCTGAGCCGGGTGGTAGCTGCCCGGCGGTGCATTTTGACGCCAATGCGGGCGTGGCCAGCGAATTGACGGTGATAAGCATCGGGGAATACGCATCTACACCAGGTTTCGAGATCTGAGCCCTTGCCTACACCGTCACGCCTACGTTGAATCGCACCTATATGGCGCTCACGATTGAGCCTATTTTAGGCCGTTATGTCGAGAACGAGCCGATGCCCATCGCCCTGATGGGCGGTGAGATTATTACTGCCCCGGTCACCTGGCGTATCAACTTGCCGCTCACCAAAAACTTGCAGTTTAAATATAAGCTGCACCTTCTTTCGGCCCAACATCCAATCTCAGCTGGCACGCTTAAATTACTGCAAACAGGAAACTTTTTGGCTGACGACCAACCAAGCCTGTCACTAGTTACGACCCACCTCACCGTCGCGCCGTAAAGAAAACCGCCCTGGCCCTTTCATAGTCCCTTGCATGACAACGGATTTATGAGGGTGGACCGGTAATGACTAAAATTTCCAAGCAAAAACGCCGCCTCACAAGCATTGCTGCGATCGGCTGCACCTTACTCGTGCTCGGCGCTTGCAACACGAGTTTTCCAGAGCACACGGAAGGTGGCATCGGATTCCGCGAGGATCGCTACGAAGAAATCACCGCAATGCGTGAATACCGCGACTGCCGAGATGAGGCGCTGAAGCTCGACGAAAAGGCGCGCCAGGCCGGTTCTCCAGCGCGCTATCTTGCTAGCGCGCGCATGATAGAGGGCTGCGAGGCTGCGCTCGGTCCGGAAACTGCCCGCCTTGCTCTCGAGGAGCGCATGCATGCCTATGCCGTGTCGATCCAAAACTATCTCAAGGGCGGGGACGTTCCGAAAGCGCGTGAGAATCTCGCTAATTTCAAAGAAGCTTTTGCTGGCAGTGATCTCTATTACGCAGACGGCGCCTCTTTTAGCGATACCATGACTCTAATAGTCGGTGAAGCAGACGACTCGGCGCTGGGCGAATTCTCCACAGTCAATGTCAGCCCGGAACTCAAGGCGGAGCTTCGCCGCGTCCGCTATTGGCAACGCAATTAGGAAAGGGGATCATAATGTTGGCCAATAACCATATAGCCATTCGAAGAGCGTCGCGCCGTCTTATCATTGGTCTGGTACTTGGCGCTATGACGATTGGCGCCAGTGATCTGAAAGCCTTGGCGAGCAGCGGCGACCCAGCCTGGCAGCCCCAGGCGAGTGAACGCTTAGTCAAATTGCCAGCAAACTATATCAAACGCTCGCTAGAGCAGGATTTCAGCAATTCAGAGCTCGGACAAGCGCTCTTAGACATTGATACGGAAATAGCCTTCAAGGCCGGGACTCTAGCCGATCTACAAGGTGCGATTAAAGCGACAGACGGCGAAATGCAGACTGATCTCCGTCATCAGTCTCTTCTTGAAAAACAGGAATATATTAAACTGGTATCGCGCAAAAATGATCTCAGGCGTAAGGCTCTCGAAAAGAAATCCAGCGTTTTGGAAGAGTTGATGGTTCGCCTAGGGCAGAACGCAGAAAGCTTAACTCCGGCACGGCGCGAGCTGATCGACCGCCAGGTTGCTGCGCGAGAGCGCTTCCAAACTTCTATGCCTGGCGTCGATATGGAAATGCTAGAGACGAACGTTGTGCCAGAAAGCAAATATGCGAAGCAATTCGTTAGCAATATAGCGGCAATTAATTCCCTATCGCGCGCCATTGAGCAGCATCCCATGAACCGTCGACCCGAGATCAATGGCGTTACAGTTACTCGCGAGGTCTATTTACGTCAGCTCATAGCCGAAACGCAGGCTGAAATCGAACTCCTCGGACAGGAGAAGGCCATTCTTGGTCACATGGCTAAGCTCGTCGCACTTGACGCGACAGCGCTTTCTCAAGACGTCGCCGATACCGAGTTCATCGACAGCGACGTTCCCGCAAGCGAAACCTTGACCGACGCAGTTAAATACTTTCTTGGGCAATGAGAGGAGTAGCGATTATGTCTAAATCCGTTATTAAACTGTGCCGTTACGCTACCGCCGCGTTAGTGCTAACCACAGCCATCTGTATAGCGGCTCAAACTGTAGAAGCAGGCACAGTTGAAAATCTAGAGCGTGAGCGCGCTATCCTAATTGATACATTGCGCTCCGCTGATTTGGCGGCGAGCGAACGCGCAAATCAGGTCGAGATATCACGCAATCGGCTGCTCGACCTTGAGCGCATGGTGCTCCGAGACGACAGCCTGAGTGGGCGTAATACGCCAACAGTACGGCGCGCATTCGCCAATTACGATCTCACCTTCATGGTGCATGCCGCATCAGAGCAACGGATTTCTTTGATCGATGTTTGGCTCGGGCAGCTCGGCCTCACCACCCAGTCGTTGATGGGCACGAGTCACGGCAGGCGCTGACATGGACACCGTTCTAAACGGTGCCGGACCCAAGGCACTGACTTGGTTTCTAGGTGCTATCGTGCTCGCCCTTGCTGCTGCGGCGATGACGACTTCTTCCGGCGTCGGTGAGATAGCCCATTGGGTGCATCGTTCCTTCGGCGTGAGTTTCCTTGTTCTATTTTCCGGTCTGGTTCTATTTGCGCTCTATTGCTGGCTGCGTCTGCAACGTGTTGGCGGCTTGGAGCCGCGCCGCCGTATCTGGCTCGAAGCGGGCATGCATGCGTCTAATGGAGTGGCGACCCTCGGGTTGACTTATACCCTGCTCGGCATCTCCCTCGGCATCGCTGCGCTCTCTCAACATCAGCTCACTCCGGACACTGTGCAGCAGGTGATCGGTCAGCTAACTCGCTATTTCAGCATGGCGTTTCTTACCAGCGTTGTCGGTGTCCCGGTAGCGGCAGGCTTGCGAGCAATTATCTTGGTGACCGAAGCGCGCATAACGGCACGCTCCTTGCCACAGGTACAACAGGAAGGGCGACCGTCATGAAAATCTGGATTTTCAACCTTCTCGTCGCGGCAGCACTAGCTTATTTGTTTCTTGGCGAAAGCGAACAAGTACGCGTCAAAAACGACTTTGAATGGGCCAAAGAAAAAGTTGAGATGCCGAATATCAATAATCGATCTGGTGAAGTCGAAGAGTTTGATTCCTTGCAGTCTTCGCCTAGGGCTGAGACAGAATCAGAAAACCATGGCGTGCCAGTCACAGAACAAAAAAAGACTTCACCGGTTAATGTCCGTGTAACCGAACTTGGTACGTCAGAGCCTGGGTCAAAACTTGAAACCGAGCAGTACACCGTTACTCGTGATACCTCCGTGGCATCGAAAGCCCTGGCCAATACTCAACAAGAAACTTTGAGTTCTAGAGCAACCATCGCTACAGAAGCGCTTGAGGCGCCTCGGGTAACAGAAGCTGCCGAGACCACTTCGGCAAAACCAAAAATTGTTCGCAGGGAGGAACTGCCAACTAGCGGAACAAATCCACGAGAGAATGCCGCACAGGATTCTTTGTTACTCGACGATCCTGAGATCGCACGCCGACGCGCCATTGTACTTGGTGTTAAAGAGTCGGAAACGATCACTGATGAACGGATGAACACAGGTTCAATGAAGGCAAGCGAACGGCGAGATGCTCTTAACACTCTTGCCCAAGACATGGAACTTATGTTCGTTGACAGTATGGCGCGTTGACCCGGTGCGGCGGAATTGGGCAAAAAATGTCGTTGCCTTTGGCGCTTCAACAACGGTCGTTGCCCTATTGTTGATATGTATCCTGCCCGAGATTGTCTGGAGTCCTAAAGAAAAGGCAGAATCAGCCAAACCGAAGATCCAGGCTAAAATGGATATTACAAATGCATCGATCAAACATGCGCCGGATCGAGCTACAACCCTGTTGTTGCCTAGGCCGCCGTCTCAGGAAAAACCGAACCGGCTCCCACCCAAAACCAATCAATCAGCAAACACAACCCAACCTGAAAATACTGCCACTGATAGTCTGCCACAAAAACAGAGTGAAGTTGCTGAGATATCGCCAAGCGACGAAATTCCTGAAACGTCTTTGGAGCAAGTACAGGACCCGCGGTCTGATGTTGTTCCGTCGCAGAAGTTGCTTGTCGAGCCACCTTCACCGCCAAAGCCGAGTACCACAATCGATGTGCTGGCCGAGCGAGTGCAAATTGATGCCGCATCTGCAATAGGCTCAAAGACTGGCCACCGTCTCTCCTCACGACTGAATCATGCTGTGCGGGTGAAAAAACATTTTGCGGCGTCGGATTTTTCAGGTGAAGCAGAGGGTCGAGCACTGCTGCGCATTCTTGAGTATGGCTCAGGCCCAGAAGTCGAAATTGCGTGGCCGGTATCGATGGTACAGCGGCAATCACTCTACCGTTTGCTTGAGGCATGTTACGGCATGGAGATAGCGCTTATGGATTCAAGCGGACGGCTTTACAGGAGAATAGGAGAGGTGGGGCAACCATGGCAGCCCAATCTAGATCGGTACAGCGGCATCGTTCGGCAGCCGTCTGGAAGTCTCACCGATGATGAACAGATAAATATTGATCGCATCTACAAATATCATGGTGTCTTGCATTCGGCAGAAAATGTACGTCTTTTTCCGCGTCGTCTTGATGCGTTGCTTTTAGGCGGCCTCAAGACGCTGATCGGTGACAATTACGCTGTCGCTTCAATCATTCGTGCGCGTTATCGTCGGGATGGTCATATTGTCTTGGTTGAAGGAATCAGTATCGATGGCCGCTCTATTTTCGGCCATATCGACCTTTCTAAGGCTAATCGCCATTGTCAGTCGAGCGCGTGGTCATGATACGGATTTGGTTAACCCTTATGTCGTTACTGTTGTTCATCACCACGCTCAGCGCCTGCGTGCAAACCAACTATCATCGTCTTAACACGCATGAAAAGAATGAGACGCCGTTTTCGAGGGATGTTTATTTTAAGGTTGCAGATCCCTTCTATATTGAGCCTCCGCAGTGTGTAATTGTCATGCCAACGACGGATACCGATACGCCATTGGGTCTTGCCAATTTGGTCGAACAGGCGCTGGCCCTCCAACTCCGCAAAAAGGTAGCCCGGGTGATTGGACCTGAAGATCGGCGATCAGCCGAGCGGCGATTGGCACTGGATGTGCGTGATCCCCTAGATAGGCGTTACCTAGCGCGCAGTGAACGGTGTCACGCCTATCTTGCATGGCGCCTCCAGGAATTCGATGACAGCTATATATTTGTATGGTCACGCAAGAAAATTGGGCTCAAAGTCAGGCTTTTACTGGTTGATGACGATACGGAGCTTTGGTTGGCCAACCATACCACTTATCGTTCTGAAGGCGGCGTTCCACTTTCGCTTCTTTCTCTTCCAATTGCCGCTGCCGAAGCCACCATATTCAATCAGGATGCGGAGCAGATAACTTCAATGATTCATGACGCTGCCCGTCGCCTGATTGTCACGCTACCTGGTGTATCATAAGCCAGAGTTATCTAACCGTATCCATACCAACAGACCCATGGACCATTTTTGACCGAGTAAACTCGCTGTGGCCTGCGCCGTATCAAATCCCAGTCCGATGATGAAATATTTTGGAATTTTCTTTGTCGGAACCAGTGCCGCCATAATTTTTCTAATAATGTGGTGACGAGCCGTTACCGCCAAACATGGTTTCTCCCCTGACGCTAGTTTTTCAGCAGATTCATATCTGATATACGTGGTGAACAACGGAAATCCCTACGGAAGATATGATCTAGGCGGGCTCCGTGGAAACATAGGCATCCGCAACATCTTTATTGACGGCTTCCGGTGCGCGTTGTTCGGGCGGCCCGTATCCGCCGCCGCCCGAGGTTTCGAGGCGCACGATATCGCCTTTCCGCAAGCGTCTGTTGCCGAGCTTCGAGGGAAGTTGTTCTGTCGAGCCGCCGCGGACGAGGGATAGTCGTCCGACGGCGCCATCCGTGCCGCCCGCAAGACCGTATGGCGCAAAACGAAATCGTTCGAGATTTGCGGAAAATGTGCCAGCCGCAGCATCGAGCCGCCAAGCGCGGACCAAGCCTAGCCCGCCACGATAACGACCTGCGCCGCCCGAATTCGGGCGCAACCCGTATTCCACAAAGGTTACCGGATGCTCGGCCTCAATCATTTCGACTGGCGTGTTGGACAGATTGTGCAGTCCGCAGGAGTAGGCGCTCGCGCCATCTGCTCCAGGGCTTGCGCCACCACCACCCACTTCTATTTCGAAATACACAGAGGGTCGGCCAGCTGAGTCCTCCGTTGCCAGCGCATAGACATAGCTTGTTCCGTAATAGGCGCTTGGCACCGAATCTGCCAGTAGTTGCGCCAAAGCGCCATGGACAGCGTTGACAACCCGATGCGCGGTTGCCATCCGACCGGCCACCGGTGCGGGAAATCTGCAGTCAACCACGGTGCCGGGTTCCGTCACGACTTCCACCGGTCGGTAACAGCCAGTGTTGGCTGGAATTTCGGGCCCGAGTGCTGACAGCAAAGCATAGTAGACAGCAGATTCCGTCATTACCCGCGTGCAATTCACCGGGCCAACGACTTGTTCGTTGGAGCCATGAAAGTCGACCGTAATTCGACCATCATGCACCCTGATCGCAACGGAAATTCGTATGGCCTCATCGCTATGGCCGTCATCGTCGACAAAATCCTCAAATCTCACCTCGCCTTCCGGCAGATCTGTGATGGCGGACCGCATACGATCCTCAGACTGGCTTAATATTCGTTCGCAGGCCTCGCCAAAATGCGCCGACCCATATTTTCGATGAATTCGTTGCAGGGCCTGCGCGCCAATTTCGAGGGCCGCCACCTGTGCCAGGAAATCCCCTTCGAATTTCTCGGGCTCGCG
>CAZUXZ010000208.1:0-3544 GCA_964624055.1 uncultured Rhizobiaceae bacterium
CGCGGAACAGGCCTCGAAGCTCGCTTATTATCACTCCTTTGCATCGATGGCGAACGAGGCCTCCATCCGCCTCGCTGACCGCTTGCTGCGCCTTTTACCGGAAAATATGAGTAAAGTGTTCTTCGGTAATTCGGGTTCGGATGCAAACGACACCAACGTCAAGCTAGTTTGGTATTACAATAATCTGCGCGGCAAGCCAGATAAAAAGAAAATCATTTCGCGCGAGCGCGGTTATCACGGTGTGACTGTGGCGGCGGCAAGCCTCACCGGCATTCCTATGGTGCACAAGGCGTTCGATGTGCCGCTCTCACCGATGCGGCATACGGTGATGCCGCATTTCTATGCCAAGGCAGAAGCAGGCATGAGCGAGCGAGATTTCTCCAAGTATTGCGCTGCCCAGCTCGAGGAAATGATCCTCGCCGAGGGGCCGGACACGGTCGCTGCCTTCATCGCTGAGCCGGTGATGGGCGCGGGTGGCGTGGTGCCGCCGCCGGAGGGCTATTTCCAGGAAATTCAGGCGGTTTTGCGCAAATTTGACGTGCTGATGATCGCCGACGAGGTAATCACCGGCTTTGGCCGCACCGGAAAATGGTTCGCCTGCGAAACTTATGATATCCAGCCCGATATTATGACCCTCGCCAAGGGCCTTACCAGCGGCTACATCCCTATGTCCGCTTCAGTGATTTCGGAGGATATTTGGCAGGTTCTGATGAACGGCACGCCCGAGATGGGTGCGTTCGCGCATGGTTACACCTATAGCGCTCATCCGGTAGCGGCTGCCGCGGCGATGGCCAATCTTGACATCATTGAGCGCGAGGATTTGCCGGCCAACTCGGGGCGCATGGGCGCCTACTTCCAGAACAAGCTTAAGCAGGAGTTGGCCGATCATCCGCTGGTCGGTGATGTGCGGGGAGTGGCGCTCGTCGCAGGCGTAGAGCTCACCGCCGACAAGCCCGGAAAATCGGCTTTCGATCCAAGCCTTAAGGTGGCCCCGACGTTGGCCAAATATTGCATCGAGGAAGGGCTTATCTCCCGCGCCTTGATGCAGATGGATGCGCTCTCCTTCTCACCGCCGCTGGTGATCAACGAAAGCGAGGTGGACGAAGCGGTTGGCAGCTTTCAGCGTGCCCTTAACCGTGTTACCGACGAGTTGGTCAAGGCGGGTTCGTGGAAGCCGGCATAGCCCACGCGGTGTCGCCTAGACATGTAAAGCGGGGCCGCGAGGCCCCGTTTTTTTGCAGCCTATGGGTTTAGAATGGGACTATTCACGATTTATATTTAGAGTTGGTTTTGGCTTCTCTGAACCGTTTTGTGAGTCGATATAGGAGAGGTGAATTATGAAATTCGGTCTTTTGTTCGCCTATCAAAATCCACCCAGCGGCGGTATCCCTTCGCAGGAGCCCTATGCCGACATGCTGGCCTGTCTGCCACGCGCCGAAGAGCTTGGCTACAGCTCGGCTTTTCAAGCGTCGCACCATGTGCAGAAGGATGGTTTTTGTCCATCGCCGCTGATCGCTATGGCCGGTGCTGCTGCGGTAACGGAAGAGATGCGCATTGGAACCAGCGTTTTGCTAGTTTCGCTCTACGCGCCCCTGAAACTCGCAGAGGATGTCGCGACGATCGACAATCTCTCAAATGGCCGCTTTATCTTCGGTGTGGCGCCGGGTTATGTCAGCGGAGAGTTTACCGCCCATAATATTCCACGAAAGGAACGGGTTGGCCGCTTCGAGGAGGCGCTCGACCTGATGATCGCTGCCTGGACTGGTGAGGCGTTCGATTTCAAAGGCACATATTACAAGGCTCCGAAAGCGCGGGTGACGCCGTTGCCGGTGCAGCGCCCGCACCCGCCAATTTGGTATGGCGTCTCGGCCAAATCCTCGCTTCGCCGCGCGGTTCAGCGCCGCGCCACGCAAATTATGTCGCCGCGTCACGGTATCGCTGAGTTGAAGGAGCATTACGCGTTTTACGATGAAGCCGCCAAGGGGGCGGGTTGGACACCGCCGGAGCGCCCAATTATTCGCCAGGTCTTTGTTGCCGAGACTATGGCGAAGGCCGAGGAGACGGCGGCACCGGCGGTCGATTATCTCTACCGCGAGCTCTACGGCGCGGCTTCGGCGGCGGGTGATAGAGTGCTGCGTGGCGATGATGGTCTGGTGGTCGAGGACAGCGACACCGTCGCCTTCGAGGGCTTCAAGAAACGCTACATCATCGGCGATCCAGATTTTGCGATTTCTGAGATTAAAAAATACGAAACCGAGCTCCACCCGAGTGAGATGATTTGCTGGATGCACATGCCCGGCATACGGGGCGTCGACTGCGCGGCTTCGATGGAACTCTTCGCCAAAGAGGTAATGCCGGCGTTCAGCTGAAGCTCGTTTCGATCTTCCGACAGTCTGGTTTTCCTACGGGCCTCCGCCATAAAATCGATTTGCTTCGTGGATAAGCGGTGCTGCGGCGAACGAAGGAAATGGTGAAGTCAGGATTGGTTTTTCGAAGCTCGGTACGCTTGCCGATAGCACGTGCCTTGCCAGCTAAAGAATGTGGGGCTAAACGGTTTGGAAAATTTTCGCATCGTTGTTGTGGGAGGCTCGCTTGGTGGGTTACTCGCCGGCAATATGCTGCTCCGCGCGGGCTGCGATGTCACGGTGCATGAGCGCATCGGTGAGGAGCTGGCCGGGCGGGGCGTTGGCGTCGCTACTCATCCCGAACTATTCGACGCGTTTGCGCGCGCCGGGGTCGATGCCAATCAAGCTCTCGGCAATGCAGTAGATGATCGCATCGTGCTTGCGCGCGACGGTACAATCTCTGCGCGTCACCGGGTGATGCAAACCATGTGTTCATGGAGTGACCTTTTTGCCCTCTTGCGTGACGCTTTTCCAGCCGAACGCTATTTTTCCGGCACGACGTTCGAGCGGGCGGAGCAGGATGGCGACAGCGTGTGTGCTCATTTTTCTGATGGTACGGAGATAGACGCCGATCTTCTTGTTGGTGCCGACGGCATTCATTCGACACTACGCCAGCAATATTGGTCCGATTGCTACCCACTATATGCCGGCTATATTGCCTGGCGTGGTGTGGTGCCCGAGACTAAGGTTTCGCTTGAGACTCACGATATGCTGTTTTCGCGCTACGCATTCTGTCTGCCGCCGGGGGAACATATGCTAGGTTATCCCATCGCCGGCATTGATGGCGATTTACGGCCGGGCCACCGGCGCTACAATCTTGTCTGGTATCGGCCGGCGAACGAGGCGGACGAGCTCAAGCGCCTATTGACAGATGAAACCGGCGCTCATCACCCGCTGGGCATTCCGCCAGGCTTGATCCGTGCCGAGGCGCTAGCGGACATGCGCGCCGCGGCGCGGGAGAGGATCGCGCCGCAATTCTGCGAAATGGTCGAGCTGAGCGAGACTCCGTTTCTTCAAAGCGTGGTGGATATGAATTCGAAGAGTATCGTTTCGGGCCGTGCCATCATCTTGGGTGACGCGGCATTTCTTGCTCGTCCCCATCTTGGCATGGGCGTAACCAAGGCATCGGGCGACGCATT
>CAZUXZ010000209.1:0-11268 GCA_964624055.1 uncultured Rhizobiaceae bacterium
TTTCAACGCTGGTGCCGAAGAAGTGACCGTCGTCGATTTTTGGAGGATCCTGAAAGGTAAGCTTTCCGGGCAGCCCGGCATTCGCTATGTAGCGGTGGGGCGAAGCACGGACGATGACGCAAACCAGGCGAGGCTCCAGAATTTAGAGCTGTCGCGACGCCAGGCAGCGGCGGCGATTACCGATAGATGACGCCCCCTCAGTCCGAAAATCCGACCGCGGCGACGCACCGTACGGATAGGAGACACATCGTCTACCTGACCAACGAATTGCCCAATCAGGAATATGATACCGTTCTCTACACCGGATTTCTAATGATCCGCGGGCTGCTGGCCGCCGGATACGATATCACCGTGGTGCATCTGCGGATGCAGGGGATGTCGGTGGCGACGGAAGAAACACGCGTCCGTTGGCTGAGCGAATTGCAGAGAATGCGCGTGCGCGTCATGGTGGAGCCGCTTGTCTCGGGCCCGCCTCCGCCCAAATCAGGCCTACAACATCTGACCCGGCCGTTGCGTAAAATCCTGGCGCCGAGGATTGAAGACCAATTCTATCTGTTAGGGGATTCAGAGCGCGTAGCAAAACTGGTGGGCTCGCTCGAGCCGGATATCGCTATTTATTGGGGCAACTTTCAGACCATCGCGGCTTGCCTCGGGATTGCGAAACAACACTTTATCGCCATCGTTCCCGAGCCACCGCATCTGCCGGAATGGTTCCGCATAAGGCCTCCTCACGCAACCTGGGCATTTCGTTTTTCACCCCTATTCTGGCGCCAGACTTTGGCCATCCATATTCGCAGAAAATTGTCGCTGCGTATGTTACGTAAATGCCCCGAAGTTTGGTGTACAGTTGACCATCTGACTGCCTGGTTTCAGCGTAGCGGCATCGCTCATTGCCAGCATGTACGAAACATCGTACCCGACTGGGGCGGCACCGATTGGCCTGCCAAAAGGGCGAATGCAACGCCGACAAAGCGACTGAAAATAGTACTAATGGGAGCCGTCAGCGGGACGTCGACCCTAGCCGGCTTGTATTTTTTGGCACGTAATTTATTGCCCTGCCTGGACGCTGAATTTATGGGAAAATTCGAGATACATATCTGCGGAGGCGGCACGCTACCGCCCAATTTGCAGCACCAGTTTGATCGTCCTGGCGTGTTTGTGCGCGGCTTTGTTGAGGATATCGTGGCTGAACTCTTGTCGTGCGACGTATTTCTCGCCCCCACGCCCATCAAATTGGGCTCAAGAGTACGCATCGCTTATACTTGGTCGGTCGGCTGCTGTGTCATCAGCCATTCGGCCAATGCCTATGGTCTGGTAGAGATGAAAGATGGCCATAATGCGTTGCTAGCGTCAAACGGCGCCGATATGGCGCGGGCAATTATTCGCTCCCACGAAGATCCGGAACTGAGAGCGCGCTTGCAGCAAAACGGGCGCGAGACGTTTGAGCGCTATTATAGCGAAGCTGCTACGGTCAATAAGATCACCGTCAAAATCGAACATGCCTTGGAAGCGAATCGAAACTCACCGAATGTGCGCGTGCTTTAAACTATGCCCCACTAACCAGATATTCGAAACCTGGACCGTGAGAGATAATGTTGAAAATAGCTCTACGGAAAAAGAGTCATGCACCGATATCGCGATAAGCTGAAGGCTTGTTACTGCGCTATAATGAAAAGAAAAATGTGCTCATGACCAAAAATTACGAGCATGCCACCCTCACTCAACTGGCGCACAAGATAGCGTTGCACGCGGGAGAGGCGATTCTCCGCCTTTACCGACGGAATATCACCGTGCAGCACAAGTCTGACGGCTCTCCAGTAACCGAGGCGGATGAAGCGGCAGATTCTCTGATATTTTCGGGGCTGGCCCAGGGTTCGCCTGGCATACCCATCGTATCCGAAGAAAGCGTCTCACAAGGGCGGTTGCCAGATATAAGCGGCGGGCGCTTCTGGCTAGTTGACCCGCTCGATGGAACGAAGGAATTCATTTCCGGCACCGACCAATTTACCGTCAACATCGCGCTCGTCGAAGATGGCAACCCGGTCCTCGGTGCTCTACATGCGCCAGCATTAGACGGGTGCTATTTAGCCGATGGCAAAGACGCGTTTCTTGTTGCCAAAGACGGTTCTCGAGAGCCGCTTCGAGCGCGCGGCGTCCCACCAAGTGGTGCGGTAGTGGTGGCAAGCCGCAATCACCGCGATGCGGAGACCGATGCCTTCATCGCCCGTCATCACACGTCGCGTATTACTAGTGTGGGCAGCGCGCTCAAGTTCGGTCTTCTCGCGAAAGGAGAAGCGGACCTATATCCCCGCTTCGGCCGCACCATGGAGTGGGATACTGCCGCCGGTCACGCAGTCCTCGCAGCGGCCGGCGGAAGCGTGCAGTGCACCGATGGTTCAGCGCTTTTCTATGGCAAGCCCGGCCTCGATAACCCGCCCTTCATCGCCCGCGGTCTGTCTTGACCATGCTGCCCACAGGGGCCGAAATTTTACCGGCGAACGAGAGCAATATAATAATTGCGTCTAAAATTTTGCACGGGGACGGCCTTGTTGCGTTCCCCACCGAGACACTCTATGGCCTTGGCGCAGACGCACGAAGCGACACCGCAGTGCGCAAAGTTTTCGCGGCCAAGGCGCGGCCCGCCGAGAAAGCCTTGATCGTTCTTGTTCAAAATCTTGATGAAGCCACGCGATACGGTGTTTTTAACGATCAAGCCCAAAGCCTCGCATCGGCGTTTTGGCCGGGCGCGCTGACCCTCATCGTCAATCGTCGCGAGGATTCTGGTTTGAGCGCGGAAATCAATCCGGGTGGCGCAACAATCGCGCTACGTGCGCCTGGCAACGACATCGCGCTCCGTCTGTTGCGAGCCTTTTCAGGGCCGCTCACGGCCCCAAGCGCTAACACCAGTGATGCCACTCCGCCGACCACGGCTGAAGATGTGCTGCAAGGTTTGGGTCAGAAGATTGATGCTGTTCTGGATGGCGGCCGCTGCCCAGGCAGCCAATCCACCTTAATCCATATTTCGGAAAATTACCCCCAGCTGATTAGGGAAGGTGCTATTTCTCGCGCAGAAATTTCGCGAATTCTTAATCCCATTTATCTAAAATAAACTCATTCTAGGCACAGAGGTGGTTCAGTTGCGGCAAACCGATGATCGGTCTTAAATATCCTGTGATTGATTAATTCCTCGTCAACATCAACCTGGGCTATGACCAAAATTCTAAATTTAGAAGGACAAACATCCATTCGGGAAAAAATCGTCATTGTTC
Source organism: uncultured Rhizobiaceae bacterium (assembly GCA_964624055.1). Taxonomy (GTDB): domain Bacteria; phylum Pseudomonadota; class Alphaproteobacteria; order UBA828; family UBA828; genus PTKB01. The sequence goes on from CAZUXZ010000209.1 coordinate 3,270, forward strand.
TAAAATATGAGAATTACGAAGTTTTTAATGCGCCGAAAGGTCTCAACGGCGTAATGTCCGCGCTGGATAACAAGCCGGACTAGATTATTTGCGTCGTTCTGATGCCCGATATGAACAAATATAGCGCCTTGGTCGAATTACGTAACGATTTGGAAACCTCGGTCACCTCGGTAATATTTCTAAGGGGGACGGCAAGTCGGGCTAACTTGCGCAAAGGTATGGAATTGGGCGCTTACGACTACATCACCAATCCGTATACAGTAGAAGAACTGCTCGCTGCCATTCGCACCCGGCTAGGACACTGGCAAGCCATCAAGGACCCAAAAAACACGGGCGACAATTTTTCAGAACGTGTCGACGAACCTCAAATTAGAGGCTGGGCGATGGGTGACGCGCCGGCAAATCTAGTGCCTAGCGATACTTGATCAATATGCGAACGACGCAAATTCGTCTGATGGCGCCACACTCACTTATTCTTATCCTAATAGTGGTTATTGCTGCCGGCGCCTGCGCCTTACCGCACCAGCAAACGACCGGCTCTGCCAAACAAATACCCCATTTCACTGACGCCATGTTCGTCGCGACCGACGGGGTGAAACTTCCCCTGCGCCGTTGGCTCCCAAACGGTAGGCCGCAAGCGCTCATACTAGCGCTGCATGGCTTCAACGATTATTCAAACGCTTTCGACGCACCAGGACGCTATTGGAGCAATCGCGGGGTTGCAACATTCGCCTATGATCAACGCGGATTCGGTGCGACGGCTCACGCCGGAGTATGGCCACCGCAAAGCGCCCTCATCGGCGATATGCGGGCCGCGCTCGGGGTCTTGCGCGAAACTTACCCCGACCTGCCGCTCTTCTTGCTTGGTACGAGCATGGGCGGTGCTATCATTCTAAGCGCCATCGGCGAACAACAGCCAAATGTCGATGGAGTTATTCTCGTTGCACCCGCCGTATGGGCGCGCTCCACCATGAACCCGTTCTATCGCGCCCTGCTCTGGCTGGGTGTCCATCTAATGCCGTCCACCGAGCTGACCGGGCGGGGACTCGGAGTGGTGGCTTCCGACAATAGAGAGATGATTCTTGAACTTCAGGCCGACCCGCTGGTGATCAAGCGAACTCGAATAGACGCCATGTGGGGCTTAGTCAATTTGATGGATTCGGCGCTGTTGGCGAGCAGGGAGTTGAAACCGCCGGCGTTGATTCTATACGGCGCCAAAGACGAGCTCATCGCGCCCGAGCCAACGGCGGAGATGATATTGCGCCTAACCGCCAATATTCCCATCGCAGTTTATGAGAACGGCTGGCACATGTTGCTGCGCGACTTAAATGCTAAGATCGTTTGGCAGGATATCGTGGCTTGGATCGATGACGGGGAGAGTGATTTACCTTCGGGGGCATTAGCAACCAGTAAAATTAAACTATTCGACCTTAGGCAGCGGCCTAAATCAGGGCGTTAACCTCGAAGCGCTGCCAATTGCTCGCCATACGGAGACGGATCCACTCGAATATCGATGAGAGACGGGCCCTCATGGGCCAAAGCTTCGACGAGAAAAGTTTCCAGAGGATCCTTGCGGCCCACCTTCCAGGCAAGACAACCCTGGCCTATGGCGGTAGCGGCAAAATCTACGGCCGGATAGCGTACCCCGATCGGTCTATGTTGGCGCCGCTGCTGTTTTATATCGATAAGAGATAAAGCTGCGTCATTTACCACTATAACGGTCAGGCGGCATCCGAGGCGGGCCGCCGTGGACAATTCCGCTAAACACATCAGCAGGCCGCCATCTCCGGTAAAGGCAACGACTCGCCGGCTAGGGTCGACCAGAGCTGAGCCGATCGCCGCTGGCAGCGCAAATCCCATTGTCGACAGGCCAGTGGATTTGAGCACCTGGAGCGACTCTCGCGCTTGGATTCGCGCCATCACGGATAGCATATGTGCGCCGGCATCGACGGTAAATCGAGTATCACTCGGAGCCGCCTTGATCACCGCATCGACGACACTTTCCACCGTGTGACCCTCTCCCCCGGGAAGTCGCAATCGTTGCTTCAACTCGTCCCTGAGATCAGCAATCTCCTCGATCAGCCATGCCGACGAACCGCCGGCATTAAAAATCAGGTCAATGCTTTCGGCTAAGGGACCCAAAAGCTCAGCATGGGGCGTGGCTGGATACTGCAATCCGGGTCGATCACTCAAGGCGAGGAGCGGCACCTCGGGTTGCCAGGGTGCCGGGATAAGCTCCACCGGTTCGACGCCGGCCCATAGGACCAGATCGGCGCGTCGGATTGCTGCCGCCTCACTATCGGCGCCAGTCAGGTGGGCGATCACTTGCGGATGCGAATCGGAAATAACGCCCTTGGCCTTATAAGTAGTCATGATGGGACAACCCAGGCGCTCACCGAGACGCAACATCGGCTTGCCACCGCTTGACCGTACTGCCTGTAATCCAACTAACAATATCGGCCGCTTGCTCGCAGCCAATAATTCTAACGCATTTTCCGCTGCACCTCGGTCACAGTCATCGGCGTGCGATATTTCGGTTGCGACAGAGTTTGAGCCGGCACTTCCCGAGGCCACCGCTGCGGAAAGCTCAACCAGCGCTGGCCCTTCAGGGGTTTGCTGAACAAGTGCGGCTAGCTCTGCGAATTGCCTAGACCCGGTTTTTGGGGTGAGACGCACACACGCTTTGGCGATAGGGCGATACATCGCCTGAAGGTCGAATACTTGATGAGGGGGAACGCGTTGCCCGACTTCACGTGCGTCACAAATCAGGAGAAGCGGCGCCCGTTCGAGGGAAGCATAAGCCACGCCATTAACTGCGCTCGCAGCGCCCGGGCCGATTGCGGTCAGAACGACGCCAGGCGCACCGGTCAACTCAGCCACGACCGAAGCGGCCAGCGCCGCCGATGTTTCACCACGGAACAATATGAATGGAATATCGGCCTTATCCGCAGCTGCAATCAAATCGAGACTGGAGCCGCCGCCCGGCACACCGAATATATATTTCACCCCCACTGAAGTGAGTGTGGCTATCATGGCCTCGGAGAGGTTCATCAATACGCGTCCCACCGCCAGCTCAGATCTAGGAGAATCATATTTTCCCTACCACCGCGGCCACTCCGCATCCTGGATTTTGATATTCTTGTTCAAGATGGCACACGGGTTCAATTCCTGCACAAAAATGTTTCGATTAATTGAAATATGCGAAAAGCAATCCATACCCTTCTCCTGCATCAGTGACCACATTTTGCTTTTGGCGCATCCGGCAACGTTTCTTATCAATTGACGTGGACGCTGACATAACCGCCGGTGTAGCAAGGCATACCGACTACCTTCTAGTAAAGACTGTGCAGCTCCTCATAATCGTTGGCGGGCTTTACACAGTGTTCTTTCCTTTCAGTTCGGCATACTCATTTTTATACAGCTTGATGAGAACCATCTTGAAACTGACGGCAGCACCAGTGAGAAACATTCCGCCCAGAACCACCAATCGGCTTTTGCGCCTTACGCAACGATAGGTAAAATTTACTTGGCCCTCCAATTCGGCTATTTTTTTAAGGCAAAAGTTCAGCGCTGATTGTATAACTCCTCGGTTCGAATTCTACGACCAAAGGAAGGGAAAAGTGAGCAAGAAGAGTGGCAGTGCAGCGGCATCCAAGTCAGGTGATTCTGCTAAATCCAAATCGGCTGCGCCAAGCAAAGAATCAGCTAAAAGTGCTGATAGCGGAAACAGCGCAAAGGATTCAGATAAGGCGAGCCCTAAGGATTCAGATAAGGCGAGCCCTAAAAAATCCGAAAAAGGGAAGTCGCAAAAGGAAACCGTTTCCTCAGCAGACGTACACTACGGATATTTTTCCAGTGTGCGCACGCCTGCCTACCGCCAGGGTTGGGACGAAATCTTTGGCAGAAAGAAGAACTCTGGCAGCTCGAACGCAAGCAATAATGGCAACCGGCAACCCACCGGTAGAAAGAAAAGAACAGCGATCAAACAGCCGCTCACGCTGGAATTGGATATTGGCGAGTTGCCCGATGAATTGCGGGCGGCGCTCAGCGACGAAGTCAAACGCAAAGTAAAACGCCGACGTATCAATTTTGACAAATGCGATGCGGCAGGCGCGGTACGCTGGAACATCACTTGCGAGATCGACCGGTAATTTGAGCAAAATCGCGATTTTAGCTGATGAGGCCCTCAAGCTTTCCTAGTGCCCAACGGTTCACTTGCGCGCCACGCAAACACTCAGTCTTCCTAGCAGTCGCACGAAATGCGCCGGCAGGGGCATTTTCTCCTGCTCCGCGTAATACCTATTACTTGAACCGAGGCATTACTTCCTCGGCGAACAACGTCATGTTGCGCACCACCTTATCTTGCTCAAGACCGCCAAACCACATGAAGTTCATCAACTGCTCAACACCGCCCTCGTCGCGCATCCAGCGAACCTTTTTGGTCACCGCGTCCGGTGTACCGAACATGCCGAGGCTTTCAAAAACCTCCTCAAAGCTCACAACCTCGAGCCACTCGAGGATATCGTTGTAGTTGGCATATTGCGCTGCGACCTTGCTGCGATCTCGCTCGCCCCAAATCTTTGCGGCCGTACGGATGTACCACATGATCTTATCTTCCACATCGGCTTTCACCTGCGCATTGCTTTCGCCGACATAGACGAATTCATTGTGGATCATACGAAGATCATGGTTTCCTGATTTACTGCGCAAGCGGTTCCAAACGTCGAAATAATTTGATTTGAGAGTCTCATAAGGGCAGAGATAGGGACCAATCATCCCGTTGATTCCACGGTCGATCACCTTCTGCACAGTGTAGTCGCTAAGCGCAGCCTGCCAGAGCGGCGGATGTGGTTTTGTATAGGGCTTGGGCAGTACCGCAATCTCCGGAATTTTCCAGAATCGGCCGTCATACGAGAAACGTTCTTCAGACCAGGCCAGCCGGATAATCTCTAGCGCCTCACTGAAACGCTCCTCCGCTTCGTCCATAGGCACGTCGAAGCCCTTGAACTCGGCCGGTTGATTGCCCCGCCCGATTCCAACGTCGACCCGTCCACCGGACATATGGTCGAGCGTGGCCCAATCCTCGGCGACGCGGATGGGATGGTGAAACGGCAGAACGACAATCGCGGCGCCAACGCGAATGCGCGATGTCTTGGAGATCGCCTGAGCCGCCAAGGCAGGAACGGCAGCTCGGCCATATTGGCTAAAGTGGTGCTCCGTCAGCCAAACCTCATCATAGCCCAATTCCTCGGCCAACTCTATCTGTTCGATCAAATTGTCAAACGGCTCCGGTTGACCGTCGCGCACTGCCGGCACCAGGATTAAAGAGAATTCCATAGCCCACGTCTCCCCTTCCGCCTAGGAATTTGCGATCCATTATAAGGACGACAAATCGCATTTCCAGCGGTGGCTAGCAGAAGTTGAAATCTTGGAGATGGGGTGGTGGGCGCGGCTGGGATTGCACCAGCGCCCCCTACGATGTCAACGTAGTGCTCTCCCGCTGAGCTACGCGCCCCTAGCGTTCGATTATCACCCTAACAGATTAGAGGCAAGCCCCCTGAGTAGCGAGGAACCAGTTGATCTCGTCGACCAGGGTACGCAGATGAAACGGCCTGGAAAGCACCTTGGTCACGACCTGCAGGGACGCCCGGCTTTTGCGCCAAAACGCGGCAAATCCGTTTATGAACATGACTTTCTTCGCAAGCAGAAGCTGCGCGCCATTGCCAGTCCGTCCATACCCGGTAAGACTTTATCGGTTACCAACAGATCGAATTTGCCATCTACGATAAATGTTAGCGCCTCGAACCCATTGCTTAACGAGAGGACCACTTGGTCGCCCAGAGTAGATGAGCGCAAAAAAGCTCGCATCGATGCATCATCTTCCGCCAGGGGCATTGTCGCCACTCTCGCTCTATCTCGCCTAGGCCAGCGCTAACCGCATCGTCCTAAACAGTCATTTAAGACGATGCGAATATGTTAAAAGGAGCGCTAGGTTTTCGATTTTTAGCGGCAAATTGCCGCAAACCCTCCTCCACGAGAGCAAGCTCCTATCACCGTGACAGCGCCATATTTTTGGTCTACACACATCCTATGAACAGAAGCAAAAAAATCCTTAATTCGCCGAACGACGAGGACATCATACGCCAGTGCGTCGGCGACGCTGTGGAGATATTAACGCCTCGGCTACGGACCGCACCCTTGGTGTTATCCTCACCCCATAGCGGTGCCGATTACCCACCTGATTTTCTCGGGGCCTCGCGGCTTAACGCATTCGACATCAGACGCTCCGAAGACAGTTTCGTCAACGAACTCTTTGCACTCGCGCCGTATCATGGCGCGCCGCTCATGCATGCACTTTTCCCCCGCGCTTATGTCGACCCTAACCGCGAGCCCTACGAACTTGATCCGAATATGTTTTTTGGCTCCTTACCAGCCTATGTAAAAACTCGTTCAGACCGGGTGCGCGCAGGCTTCGGCACCATCGCCAGGGTAGTCGCCAATGGCGCAGAAATTTATCGTGAGAAATTGCACTTTTCAGATGTGTCGGCGCGCATCGAGCGCTATTACGAGCCCTATCATGCCACCCTCCGCCGCCTGATTGATGAAACCCGCGAGCGTTTCGGATTTGCCATTCTGATCGATTGCCATTCGATGCCTTCAGTCGGTGGGCCGAGCGACCGCGATTCAGGCCTGAGGCGCGCAGATATCGTCCTCGGCGACAGATTCGGCTCAGCCTGCGCGGCAGAGGTAACCGATCACGCCGAAAAAACCCTGCTGAATTTAGGTTTTCGCGTTGCCCGCAACGAGCCCTATGCTGGCGCGCATACGACCACCCATTACGGCAAGCCAGCGGATAGCGTCCACGCCCTGCAAATCGAAATCAACCGGGCGCTTTATATGGAAGAAGCCCGGTTCACGCGTTCCCAAGGCCATGGCGAACTTACCGAACGTCTCGGCGAATTCGTGCGCGGCATGGCTGCAGTTGAGCAGAGCCCGTTAAAGCACCGCCATAACGGTGCCTAAATCTGATTATGATCTGAACTAGCCGAAAAATTCTGCCGGGTGAGGGTCCGAACAGCCCCAAAACTAGTTTTTGATTTTGCAATGCGCGTGTGTCGCCGAAACTAACCTCTGCGTTTCAATTCTGGCAAATTGGTGGGTGAACTCGCCCACGGCCAGCGCCAATGAGTCGAATGCGGCAAGGTTTTGACGTAGGATCCAAGGATCGTCCTTTTTGAAGAGCCCACCGCCGACATAAGTGTTAAGCTATCTAACTGTAAAGCTGATTTTGTTCGGAAGATTAATCGTACGACCTCAGTAATCGTCGGCTAGCGCAGTCTACAATTCACCCGCAAAATTGCGCAAACCGTCACCGCGCTCCATCTACACGGTATGCTCGCTGAGACAACGATGGAGAAGATTCAGCAGGACCAACACGTGCGAGGCGTTTTTCTGAGAGCATCGGAACGCAAATGAATTTGAAGGCCTTCATTACGAAGTTGGCCGCATTATCACCACAATCCACCAGGAGCAGTTAAACAATTCGGTAATCGTTGACTAATATATAGCGATTCAACCCGTCTTTGCTTTCTCTGCCTCAACGGCGAGACGGTCGCGCAAATCGCGCTTCATGATCTTGCCATAATTGTTCTTCGGAAGAGCGTCTTCGAAGAAGTACTCCTTGGGCCGCTTGAAGCGCGCGATGTTGTCGAGACAGAGCTTATCCAGCGTCTCGGAACCAACATTCGAACCAGGATTACGCACCACGAAGGCTACCACCTCCTCGCCCCAATCCGCGTGCGGTCGGCCAACGACGGAGACTTCGTGCACGTCTTCGTGGCGTAGCAGTATTTCTTCGATTTCACGCGGATAGATATTGGTGCCGCCAGAGATGATCATGTCCTTGGAACGATCCATAAGGGTGAGGAAACCCTCCGCGTCGATGCTGCCGACATCGACGGTATGAAGCCAGCCATTTTTGAGCGCCGCTTCTGTCGCC
>CAZUXZ010000210.1:0-6803 GCA_964624055.1 uncultured Rhizobiaceae bacterium
GACACATAGACTTTTGCCCGCGAAGACGGCAGTCCGTTCCCCGCACCAAAACAGGCAATACGCGAATGTTCAAGAAACCGCCCGACAATACTTTTGACACGAATATTTTCGGACAATCCGGGCACGCCGGGGCGCAAACAACACACACCACGCACTACCAATTCAATGGTGACACCTGCCTGCGATGCGCGGTAGAGCGCGTCGATCACTTCGCCATCCACTAGTGCATTGAGCTTGGCCCAAATCTCTGCAGGTCGGTTAGCGTGTGCATGTGCAATTTCTTCTTCGATGAGAGACAATATTTCGTCGCGTAAGTCGATAGGCGCAGCGGCGATGCGCTCAAATTTATCGGGCCGCGCACCACCGGTAAGATAATTAAACAAGTAGGCCGCGTCATGACACAGCGACGGGTCGCAGGTGAAGTACGACAAGTCCGCATACACCTTCGCCGTAATAGGGTGATAGTTACCAGTGCCGAAATGTACATAGCTACGGATACCGTCTGATTCCCTGCGCACAACGAGCGACGCCTTAGCGTGGGTCTTTTTATCAAAAAATCCATATATGACCTGGGCGCCCGCCCGCTCAAGATTACGCGCCCATTTAATATTCGCTTCTTCATCAAAGCGGGCGTTCAATTCCACCAAGGCAGTGACCGATTTGCCTGCCTCCGCCGCTTCGATTAATGCCTGAACGATAGGCGAATCATCGCTGGTACGGTAAAGCGTTTGCTTGATAGCGACAACATTACGGTCTCGCGCCGCCTGATCGAGAAACTGCACCACCATGTCGAAGCTTTCATAAGGGTGGTGAACAATCAGATCCTTGGCACGGATCGCCGCAAAACAATCGCCGCCATGCTCGCGCACTGGCTCGGGGAATCGTGCCCGGTATGGCGGGAAGATTAGATCGGAACGGCCGCAATCGATAAGCGCGGCTATGTCTGCCATGCCCAGCAAACCGTCGATCTTGACAATACCGCTATTGTCGACCGCCAAACTACCGGCAACGAAATCAAGTAGGTCCGGCGCCATGCCGTCGTTGACCTCCAACCTAATAACATTGCCGCGGCGGCGTTTCTTGAGCGCAGATTCAAAAATGCGCACCAAGTCCTCGGCCTCCTCCTCAAGTTCGATATCGCTATCGCGCAAAATTCGAAATTGCCCCACCCTTACGATCGACGAGCCAACAAAAAGGTTCTCGAGATGGTGCTCAACAAGTTGCTCGATCGGCAGATAGCGCAGGGCGCAGCCTGGCCGCACGGGCAATTGGACGAATCGTCCCACGCCAGCCGGCAGGGGAACGAGCGCCGGACGTGACGCACCGTCACGCAACTGCTTTAATTCTAACGCCAGTGCAAAGCCTAAATTTGGTATAAACGGAAAGGGATGTGCAGGATCGATGGCGAGCGGCGTCAGGACCGGAAACAGGCGGTTCTTGAAATATTGTTCAGTCCAGATGCGGTCCTCCTCGTCGAGGTCGTTGAACCCGCAAACGGACACACCAGCGCCGGCAAGAACTTCTCGTAACTGATGCCAACAATCTTGCTGTCGAGCCATTAATTTTCCGGCGCGAGCATTGACTGCACTCAATTGTTGCGCCGGCGTCAGACCGTCCTGACTGAGTTGTTGGACGCCGGCATCAACCTGTCCGCGCAGACCGGCAACGCGCACCATATGAAACTCGTCCAAATTTGATGCGGAAATAGAGAGAAAACGGAGTTGCTCCAGCACTGGTAATTCTGCGTTCTCCGTTTCCTCGATAACACGCTCGTTGAATGCTAGCCAGGATAGCTCACGATTGATGTAACGCTCCTCGGGCGAGAAATCACCTAGCTCGATCGGTTCAGCGTTGGTATTACGATCTGCCATATTTGATGCTCAATGCAATGCTGACCCATATGTCTGTGGCGTGCAGCAAATCTTCCTACACTAGCATGCGCGGCGTGCGGTGCGATTTATCGCCCCTTCCGCGCTGATAAGATCCGACGCGCCAAGGGTATCGTTACCTGGCGTCTCTCGGCAAGGGCAAGGCGGTCCAGTTCGGCCGCGATGCCGCGTGCGGCTGCGTAGGAGCGCTCCATCCTGGCCAGAAGGAAGAAGATTACATCGTCACTTACCGGCAACTGCCGGTCTTCAAAAATTTTTCGCATGACGCCGCTCAACACCGCATCATCTGGATTGGCGATTGCGATGGACGGCATGGCGCGCAGACGGGAGGCAAGATCCGGAAGCGCAAATGCCATTCGTGCCGGCGTTTCCAATGCTGTGAACAGGATGTGTCCGCCACGTTCACCAAACAGGTTATAGAGGTGAAAAAGCGTCTGCTGCGGCACATCCGCAGTGAGGTTCTCAACTACCAAGGCCTTGGCACCCACGAATATGTCCGTCGCCTCGCGCCCAACGAGGGACAATGCTGCGACCGATACTGCCGCACTTCGCTCGCGCCAAATTTGCGCGAGATGGGTCTTTCCGCAGCCAGGCGAACCGTATAACGCCAGACCGGTCGCTGGCCAATTGGGCCATCGATTGATCCATTGCACCGCCTCCTGGTTACACGGACCCACAACAAAGTTCTCCTTACCAAAGACCGTATAGTGGCCCAGATCTAGAGGAAGTTGTGCGGTTTCGCGCCTTCGAATACCCATCTGGATTATGTTAGCCAGAACTAACTTGGTGGTATGTCGGAGGCCTCGTCCGACTGTTTCGAATCCTCGTCACCAAGATAAACCTGACTTTTCAGATACTGGCTGATACCGAAGCGGACAATGACACCTATCAGCGCCGCAGCGGGCAAAGCGATCAGCATCCCAACAAAGCCGAACAAGGTACCGCCGGCAAGGACAGCGAAAATGACCCAAACGGGATGGAGGCGGATGCGGTCTCCAACCAATTTGGGTGTAAGAAACATTCCCTCGGCCAGTTGGCCAATGACAAAAATCGCGGCGATGATGGCGATACGCCAACCCTCATCAAACTGGAGAAATGCGAGACCGACGCAGATTATCAGTCCGCCGAGCGACCCCACATAGGGGACAAAAGATAGAATTCCCGCCGCGAGTCCAATCACTAAACCGAACTGAAGTCCTGCAACGCTCAAGGTCGCAGCGTAAAAAATAGCTAATATGATGCACACCATACCGGTCCCACGCACGAAGCCCGAAAGGGTGCTGTCCATGATACGCGCTTGCTCGCGGATGATTTCGGCCTGGCCTTGCGGTAGCCACTTATTCAACCGGGCAACAATCGAATCCCAGTCGCGCAGCAGATAGAACGTAACCACTGGCGTGATGAACAGCAGCGCCAGGAAATTAACCAGCGCCATGCCTCCCGCCCAGACATCGCCCAGCATGCCTAGAACGAAATGAACTGCGCGCTCGGAGAAGTTTTCGATCACCGCCTCAGCGCGATCTCCCTTCTCCGGCTCCATCTCGTCGGTCCAGCGCTCGATCAACGGTTCGGCCCAACCCCTGAGAGCCTGAAAATATTCCGGTAGATTGTTGAGGAAATCGACGACCTGCGCCTGCAAGAGTGGTACGGCAAAAATCAACAGCACCACGACAACAATGACGAACGCCGCCGTGATGATGCTGGTTGCAAGTGTGCGAGAGAGACCTGTCCGCTCCAGGCGATCGGCGACAGGGTCGAGAAAATAGGCCACCGCCATTCCAGCCACGAAGGGTAAAAGAATGTTCTGAAAGAGCACGAGCAAAATGATCAGGGTGGCGATCGCCACCAACCATATGCCGGAATAGGTGCGAATATTCATACCAAGTCGCTAAAAATTCTTCTCATCCGATGCACTCTGTCCACCAACACTTCCCGCCTGCAATACCCAGCCGCCCGATTCGAAATTGAGAGCAAAATTAGATTGCTTCAAGCTCCGCATCAATTGCTCCGTCTCACCGAAGTAATTTAGCGAAATATCAGCCTGGTCACGCGACAGCGCATTAAGGTCAATACTCACCATAACTGCCAATTGGCCAAGCCGACGACGAATTTCGACCCAATCCGGCAGCGAATTCAAGGGCACGAGCATGCTAAGCCTATTCTCGCTACCAAAGCGCAACATATTCGCCTGCTTCCAAGCGCCTTCAACTTGCACCAAAACGCGCTCCACCGCACGCGCCAGAAAACCCTCCATGCTTTCGCGCGACCCTCCGCGCAAGAGCTCCCTTGATGTTCGCTCGTCGGCCATACCAACCCGATGGACCGTCAATTCCAAGATTAGGCCTTCTACCTCGCCGCGAACTCGCCGACTTTCGGACAAATCCGGCACCTCGCTAGCCACTGGATTGCCCTGAACAGAATTCGGCTCAATCCCATCTTCGAGCAAAGGACCTTCAGGTAGTGTAAGGTAGGCTGACGCAACAATAATTTTGTGTGTCCCGTACCGGCTGGCTAAAGTCAAAAGTTCATCGCGCTCGGGTCTTAATGCCTGCGAAGCGTCAATCGCCGCCATATCAATCACATCACCTAACGGCAAGACCATCGATACAAGACCATCGTCAATTGGGTGCGCTAGCCAGGCCAACTGCCAATCGCCTGGTTCCAGCCATAGGATAGGGCCGTCTCCCGTATCGAATACAGGAACTACGAGAATGTCGTTGCTACGAGTTTCAGCAAAGCGGATTTGCCATTGGCGCAACAATTTCCGAACAGAAATTTGATTGAAGTATAAAGTTATGTTTGCCCTGTATCTTGTTGGAGAAACTCGCTCTTTTTCAATTATAAATCCATCAGTCAATGCAGCTATTTGGGGGCTTTCTAGAGGGGGCAATAGGGCTTGGTCTTCCGCCAAGACTAGTCTCCGAAGCAGACGCTCAAAGGCCCTGAGATGCCCCTCGGCCATAGCAACGGAACGTGCCTCCGCAGCCGATGTTGCCGACGCATCCACAGCAACATCTTTGACTGTATATACCGATTCCGCGCGCACCTGCCCCGTGGCGAACCAAGCACCAATAAAGAGTGACAATGCAAAATAGGAAAATATATGCAACGGATGCGTCTGAAACATTACAGAAAACCCTGGCATAAAGTATCTTGCAAATGGGCTACAAGTTGGGGAGCACCTCCCCGAAAAGGCGTGGCACAATAGCATGCGTCCGCAAATATTTGATAGCTCGGAGGAGCGACAGCATTGTGGCACAACTGAATCTTGCGGTTTTAATTTCAGGAAGTGGGACGAACCTACAAGCACTCATAGATGCCTGCGCAGACGCAGACTATCCGGCACAGATATCCCTGGTCATCTCTAACAAAGAGAATGCCGGCGGATTAGATCGGGCAAAAAAATCAGGAATTCCGACCTTGGTCATCAGGCACACGGATTTTAACGAACGCGACGAATTTGATAAAGCGCTTACGGATGCCCTCGAATCTGCCAAAGCGAACCTGATTTGCCTCGCAGGTTTCATGCGGATTCTAGGGGTCAACTTCGTTAATCATTGGCGCGGCCGATTGGTCAACATTCATCCCTCTCTACTGCCCGCTTTCAAGGGTTTGCATACCCATAAACGCGCACTGGAAGCCGGTGTGCGTATCGCCGGGTGCACGGTCCATTATGTTTGCACCGAAGTCGATGTCGGTCCAATAATTGCACAAGCCGCTGTTCCTATCATGCCCAATGACACCGAGGAGTGCCTAGCAGAACGCGTGTTAGAACAGGAACACCGACTTTATCCGCTCGCAGTTGAATTGATTGCGCGCGGACAGGTGCATATCGTTGAAGGATGCACACAAATCACTGACGCAGCGACACCCACCATGGCAGCGCTTATTAATCCGCAATTGAAAAATGATTAATTTTATGTCACTAAATTACACCTCAAGTGTTTCTAGGATAGGTTTCTTCTTTAATTTAAAATAATTATATTTATTTAAGTGGTAATTTTTTATGTTACAATTATTGTTGTTTATGGACATTAAAAACTTTAAAAATGGAGAATAATAATGACTAACTCTGAAGTAGTTCAAGGGATATACGGCGCATTTGCAGAGGGGGATATGAATAAAATGGCATCTCTGTTTTCTGAAGATTGGGTCGGTGTAGTGCCAGAGGGAATGCCCAATGCAGGAACGTTTCATGGTGCTGGAGATTTTATACAAAATTTTCTTAGTCATTTTCCTAAGGTCTGGCCTGATTTTGGCTTAGAGCCAATTGCTTTATATGAATCTGGCGACACAGTTTTCCTGCATCATAAAATTACAGCTGGAGGAAAAACTACTGAAGGCATTCATATGCTTGTAATTGAAAACGGAAAATGTAAATCGTGGCGTGCATTTGATGATACAGCAGCGCTAATTTCTGCTGACCAGTCCTAACTCAAAAAAGGAGAAAACGTGATGTACGCTAGATTCTATAAATTCCAATTCAAACACGGATCTCTTGATGCAGCGCTACAATATTTTGACGAACAAGCCAAGCCTATGGTCGAATCAATCGATGGGCATTTGGGAATAAAGTCAGTAATGGTAGGCGAAACAGAATCCATTATGGTCTCATTTTATCGCGACAAAGAAACTGCAGATAAAATGAGTGAAATCGCCGCATCTGTGTTCGAAAAATTCGCTCAATGGCTCTCTTCAGCGCCTGAAGTACTGGGTGAGGGGGAGGTTGTGCGCTCGCTGAATCTAGGGCACTAACCTACCTTGTGGAAATGACCTGGTATAGATCCGCACCTGCCAATATTTTTTATTTACCGTGTGGGCACAAGTATCCTAACTGACGTCGGGATGGAGAGACTTATCACGCGCTGGGCCGAGAAATTTTTCGAAATCTCTGGGTACGGATAAACCACGTCT
>CAZUXZ010000211.1:0-4309 GCA_964624055.1 uncultured Rhizobiaceae bacterium
AACATATGTTTGATTATTTCGTATAAAGAAAATTTTGTATATGATTTTGAGTAATGGCCAGTCAATGAATGTACTATTTAATAATCACCATTTTTCGTGTCTCTGTATAACCTTCTACCTCAATTTGATAAAAGTATGTTCCACTAACAACTAGTTCTCCGCTATCTGCTCTTCCGTCCCAAAGAATTGCTCTGTTAGGCTCTACATAATTTCCCGCCGGTATTTGGCCTAATTCAATTAGTTTAATCTGTTTACCAGTCATGTCATAGATTTTTACAACGACTGTTGAGTCTTTTGCCAATCGGAAAGGAATCCATGTTTCTGGATTAAATGGATTTGGGTAATTGGCTAGCAACCGAGTATATGTCGGTAATCTTTCAGGCAAGATTGATTTTAAGATACTCAACGTCATTTCTTCAGCACTAGATCTATTCAAATTAGATGATAATTTATCTATGGCTGAAGTAATATGCCGTTGCTGATTAGAAGTTAATTCAGTTTGAGTAGCGATAAAAGATGTGAGTACTGCCGATTGACCCAAGTTAGTAGATACGATGACTAAATCAAGAATGTTGACACTGCCATCACAATTAATATCTTCCGCAAGTACAACACCAGTTTTACCAAATGATGCTGCTGTCGTTACCAAGTCTAAAATGTTAACTATCCCATCACTATTGACATCTCCCGCTAGTATTTCAAATTCTGGTTTATTTATTTCGTCAGAGATGGTGATACTTTCTGCGATGGGATCGGTAAATTCATCTGTATTAGGTTTCTTCTGCTGATTGCCGTTCAGCTGTAGAAGTTGTTGGACCGTCATACCTGCTTCTACTTGATCGTGATAGAGAAGTGTTATTACTTGTTTATCGATAGGCGCTAATTTGGTTACGCCGTTCCATTTCTGGTAGAAGATACTATTTGGATAAGTTTCACTGTCTAGCATTAGTCCTAGCCCTTGTGCAACTTGTTTGCGAATTAGATAGTCACGTTGTACTTGGTTGGTACGAAAGCTATCAATTAAGACCTTTGCATCAGTGATCTGGTTTTGTTGCCATTGGATACTAAGGAAGCTTGGGTTATCAGTACTATAGTCTGGTTCTATTAAACGAAGCATTATAGACGGATAAAAATAGATTTTGAAATCAGGAGCATCTGTGGTAATCCGAATTTGTGTGGTACCCATCAGTGCATTTAGAGCCGCGGTTATATCATTTAAAGCGGACAAGTCTCGGTTGGTTGCAAAGCCATAGGGCTGAAGACGGATTTCTTTTGTCCACTTTTTTAACCTGTTTTCGGTTGACTCGGACAGAGATAGTTCAATCAAATAGTCTATCACATCAATACTAGGACTACTGTTGTCGGTTGAGGGAAGAACTGTGAAGTAAAAGTGACGTGTCCGACTCCAGTAACCCAATGGATCATATGCACGGATATGTAACCACCATTTTCCAACTTCGAGCCCGTAAAGTTTTAGTTGGTCATCAAGAATCTGTAGATCTGCTTCGGTATCAGGCACAGTATATGATTGTTGATCTAACAGGTAACTATAGATATTTTCATCAATGGTCATTGAGGTATTTGTTGGCATGGAGAACTGAAAGATGGGAGAGTTATTGGCAACACCCATTCCCATTTGAGGATGGGTGGAAGAAACGACCTTTGGTGGTTCTAGAGGTGTCTGGTCAATGATGACGACAAATCCCGATGAAACTTGAACTGACTCTCCTTCGGCATCAGTGGTAACAGCTAGCAAATAGTAGCGGCCGTCGGGAACGTTCGTTGTATCCCAAACCAAACCGGTGCCATCTACTTGACGCGAGATCAACTTGGCATTCTCAGGTGTTTGGTTGCTGGCATAGTAATAGAGGTCAATTTTTGGCCCATCGCTTTCTGGAGTACTTGTTGTCCAAGCTATCTGGTAGGTTGGACCTGCTAGGATATCTACCTGATCAGGGGCTGTGAAAGTTAATATTGGTGTTTTTTTAGTTTGAGACAAAGTTCGGTGGCTAGCATAGATATCTTGTATCGCTTCCCAATTTGGGTATTCCTCATCACGCCAAGCTTCGGCAATTTGCACAATGTTTTGAGGCCTTCGTTGAAGTAGAATTTTCCATAACAGGTCGAAGCGATTCTCGATTTGGTCATCGTCAGTACCTGGTGAGAGGTCAATGGAGCTATCTGTGTCAAAAATGTCCCATAGAATACTAGCTACTGATCCCTCCACTAAAGCGCCATTCAGATTAGATCCACTACCGTCGTGTCTGCCAGACCACCATTGATTATTTTCTATGTTAGGGGTTCGACCGTCTAGAAAACCAGTTACATTCAGGGCTCGGTCATCAACAGCAGCTTCAAAAAATTCGGCCCACCCCTCACTAAAGGCGAATTCCGGATCTGTAACCATTGCCAGCTGATGAAATTCTCGGTATTCGCCGCGTGGAATGGCATTAAAATCGTAATTATATAGTGCTGACATTAGAGCATGGCCGTACTCGTGGTACATAACGTTCCTTCGCCACTGGTCTGCTCCAGCAGCGATATGAATTGATTCGTTATTGATGCGACCAAATCTTTGCGTAACATAATAATAGGAACCCTTTGCCGATTGTGGCCAAATAACATTAATCGGTTTGGTACGACGGGTATCTACTTGTACTAGTAGAAAGTCATGCGCTCTCTGAATAGTTTCGAATATGTATCCTGCGCCTCGATTGGGATTGTCTACATCTAAGATTAGATTCCGTTTAATATGTCCAGCTTCGACATTTTGGATTAAGTCAGACTTGAAAGTATAGACTTCTTGGTCTGGACTGGCAAGAACTAGAATATCATTTGCCATTTCAATCGAAAGTTGTAGTGTATTGACTACTTGTGGTTGAAGGACTACTTCCCGAAAAAGGTAATCACCATTCAAGTCAGAAAATGTAGTCCCAAGAAGAACATCTGATTGAAATAATCTCACTTTAGCACGAATTAGTGGGCGTATTTGGCGCTGGTTGTCGTTGTAGTAGGTAACAGTTCCTCCTACACTTATACCATCGATTAACATCTGATGTCGATCGCCTTCCGCTTGGAGTTTTTGATTCTTTTGATAACCTATTATAGGATATGTTGATATCTCAGCTTGTTTAGGCCCACTTTTGAGGTAGAGATAGAAGTGTTCAGCAATATCTCGACCGTCAAGTGCGGTAAAGTATAGAGATGCTTGTAACGAGTAGGCACCGGGACTATCAACGCTAATAGCAACCTGATTTTTCTGTTTTTGAGTCCCAAGGTAAATGTCGTTAAAAGTCGTTGGGGAAAGGGACCGTATTCCTCTTGGTAGCCGGAATTCAAGTTGTCCTTGAGTTATCTGGTTCGAGGTGATAGAAAAAGAAAATGTCAGGGTACCCATTTGTCCGACGCGAAGTGCACTACTTAAGTCTAATTCTCCCTCGACTTTGGATGATACTGACCTATTCTGATGAGAATGTGCAGCTCCCCCCCAAACAAACAAGCAATAGAGTAGACAGATTGTAAGCTTTCTGCTAAAGGCAATTGAGAGTTGAGATTTTTGATTACGTAAAATATGGCGAATATATTTCATTTTTGCCTACGCTCCTATTGTTACGCTTTAACAAATTTGGTAGCTATAATCTTTTTTACCGAAAGACAACATCTTACTCATTTACTTTTTCTTGACGGTTTGAGGATTACAGTTACTATCTCAATTCTGTCTGCTTAATCTCTGTTTGTTGTGGAGGTGAAGCTCTTGTTTATCGAAATCTACTCAATTAATATGAAACGGATGAAAAAATTATAACCTAATGACCACTACATATTTGTGGCAAAACGTGATTCACCATATTCATCATATACATTACGCAGCTTATCCAAAGCATCAACTTCAATTTGTCTTATACGTTCACGGGTCAGGTTGAACATATCTCCGAGTTCTCGTAGAGTTTCAGCATTACCTTGCTTATCAATACCATATCTCCGTCTAAGGACTTCACTTTGTTTGACCGATAGTTTGTCCAGCAGGTTATCGACTAAATCCTTATTGATTAGATCACCGATATATGTTTGATCAGGATTGGCATACGGATCTTCAACGGTATCGATTAGTTTTATTGTGATATCGTCCGAGTTCAGCTTTTTGTCAAGTGAAACTGTACCTTTTTTTAGTGTAGTGATGGCAATAACTTGGTCAGTCTCAATCTCTAGTTCAGTTGCAATTTCGTCCAAATTAGGATCACGATTTAGTTTTTTCTGTAATTTACCATGGACATCGTCTAACAAATAAGATTTGTCGATTAAGTGTGAA
>CAZUXZ010000212.1:0-7285 GCA_964624055.1 uncultured Rhizobiaceae bacterium
TGGATCGAGCACACGAGCTCGAAATAAAGAACAGCCCGACCATCTCCGAACACGAAGCCCTGTATATCGATATGGCGTGGCCTTTCGAACAGTATTTCGAGATAGACCGTGCCGTCGCCAAAGGCCTACGCGGCCATGTTCTCGGTCGTCTCGAAGGTCTCGTATAGATTTTCTGGTGCGTCGACTCGCTTCATACCGATGCCGCCGCCACCAGCCGTTGCCTTGACGAGAAGAGGAAAGCCGATCTTCGCGCCGGCGGCCTCGAGCCCGTCATTATCGTTTGCACTAAAGCGTCGACTGCCGGGTACGATGGGCACTTCAGCGCCGTGCGCCAACATGCGGGCGCGCTCCTTGTCGCCCATATTGGTGATGGTTTCAGGCCTTGGCCCGACCCAGGTTAGGCCGGCCTCCGACACGGCGTGTGCGAAGTCAGCGTTTTCGGCAAGAAAGCCGTAACCTGGATGCACTGCGTCGGCGCCGGCGTCCTTTGCCGCGGCGAGTACTTTCTCTGCGACGAGATAGCTTTCCTTGGCAGCCGCCGGGCCGATGGCGCGGGCATCATCGGCCTCCACCACATGCTTGGCTCCTTTATCTGCTTCAGAATGAGCGGCGCGCGTCTCTAGCCCCAATGCGCGGCAACTACGAATGACGCGGCAAGCTATTTCACCGCGATTGGCGATCAGAACTTTTTGCATCGCTATTTAGGACAATTCGGCGTGAATCGCTTTGGCGACCTCGACTGCTCCCGGCGTATCAGAATGGACGCAGATCGATTTGCATTTGACTGGCACCAGTTTTCCCGAGACCGATTTGATCTGTCCGTCGCGCGCGGCGCGGCAGGCCTGTGCAACGGCATCTTCGGGCGTCACCGGCGTATGCTCACGGGTAATAATCACCTCACCGGAATCGTTATAGTCGAGATCGACATAGGTCTCGAAAATTATTGGCACGCCGAGTTCTCCATACACTTTTTCATGGCCTGTGCCAGACATGCCCATCACCGGTACGCCGAATGTTTGAGCACAAAGGCCAATGGACCGACACGACGCCTCATCCTCCCAGGCGACGCCGTTCAAGGCGCCATGCGGTTTCACATGGCTAAGTTCCATTCCCTCGGCATCGAGAAAGCCCTTGAGCGCGCCTACTTGATAAACCAAGCAGTCCAACAACTCGTCCGGCTCCATAATCATGGCGCGCCGGCCGAACCCCTGGCGGTCCGGATAAGACGGATGAGCACCTACCGCAACCCCATGCTTTTTGGCGAGGCGTACCGTCGCACGCATGACGCTTGGGTCGGATGCATGAAAGCCGCAGGCAACATTTGCCTGGCTGATATAAGGCATGATTCCGGCATCGTCGCCGCAGGTGTAAATTCCATAGGCTTCGCCCATGTCGCAATTGATTCCGACTGTCATTTTTCGCCTCCCTTCTCTTCGCGGCGTGGCCGCCCGTTTAGGCATGTCAGTTTAAGGACGCGCTCGCGTCCTGCCAAGCTAGCAGGCGTTGGAAAGACCCAATCAAAATCGATCGATACTATTCGGGCGGGTATCGGCTTATCCGTAATGGGCGCAAGAGAGTGTCCTCGCTGATCGCGCTAGGGGCATATGGACATTGCCCCGGCTGACTTGTTTTAACGCCCGTAGCATCGAAGCAGACGAGTTGCCGCATCTACAATGTTGTGATGTTAACCTACCCCACCCCACAAAATACTTGAAGAAGTGAGCGGTTTACACGAACCACTACTGCGGTGAGTGAGGAAGAACGACCCATTCGGCGTTCTCTTTGGCGAGGCTTAAGTAAACGTTGCTCAGGGTGCGGCAAGAGGCCAATCTTTGGGAGATATCTCAAGTCCGTTTCCGCTTGCGATAATCGCTGCGAACCGTTTGGACTCATCCGCACGGACGATTTTCGTTCTAGATGACAATTCTGGTTTTGGGGCGTGTTCTGCTACAGGTGCTCGGCACCATCGACTACCACTTTACGCGAATACTATAGATCATTTTGCTGGTTTCTGTATCGCTTGGCGCTATTCTGACGCCTGTGTTGCGGGACTGTGCTCAGCGATTCTGTCATGGTCTGATGTGGGCGTTGCGGTTACAAATGATGGCGAGTTGCATTCGGGAGGAGCAGGGTGACGGATTCGGATCAAACGTTGACGCCGGGAGCGATGAGCGAGACGCAATTGGCAGAATTTCTTGCCCGTGGAGAGATTTGCCGTGTCAGCTGCCTTGATGACGACGGATGGCCGTATGCGGCGCCGGTGTGGCATGCCTATGAAGACGGTGGTCTCTATCTGGTAGGTCGCGAAGAGGCGCGTTGGGCTCGTTACATGTCCCGCAATCCCCGCGTGTTTGCCTGTATAGATACGGTGGTGCAGCCAAACAAGGTACTGATCAAGGGCTCGGCAGAGGTCGTCGAGGAACCCAATATTGGCGGCAAATGGGTGTCCATCGCGCGGCGAATGGCGACACGCTATCTTGGGCCGGACGGCCCAACTTATCTTGAACCTACGATGAATGATCCGCGCTGGCTTATCTTCATCCGACCGGAAAGCATCAAAACCTGGACTGGCAACTTCTCCCGTCTGCAATAGTTTTTTCAATGAGCTATAAGGCTGGTCCGTTTCAAATTCTTACTTGCCGTTGTCGGAGCGTTCGTGTGTTTGTCTTCTCCAGGAGAAAAATTAGGACCAAGCCGATTCTGAAATTGCTAGGTAACATTGGAATTCATCTCAAAATGGATATCGGCGCACGCGCCATCTGATATGCGCCATGACTAATTTCCTTCATACAGAATTTAAGTACCAGACCAGCCAATTGGGAGGGGCACTGCGCTTTCCAAACTACGATAAGAACATTTCCGACAGGGTTTGCACGCTTTATCAAAAGTATAATGAAGAATTGGTTTCTCTTTCCGGGATGCTCGTTCAGTTAAGAAAAAAAATTCACCAATCCTATGTCGGATATCCGGGGTTCAATGGTGTGGAGGCGGAGTTTCTCTATATGCTCATCAGGGAAACAAAGCCATCTATTGTGTTTGAAATATCGTCGCGGCATGGCTTCACGACGAATTTTGCTGCAGCGGCCCTGGCCAAGAACGGTTATGGCCGACTGGAATGTTTCGAGATCACCGAGAGCTATTCCGGCGTGCCCTCGGAAGAGGTTATCCGCAACAATATTTCCGATCGTATCGACAATGTCCCGATGGGCATCAACATCGGAGATGCGCGCATAGAGGTGACTAAAAAACTGAAGGAATTGGCACCGGACTTCGTAATTTTGGATTCACTACATACGGATGTTTTTTCCGAATATTATGTAAAAGTGTTGTTCAAATATGCCACCGACTCGGTGTACATCCAGGACATCAATCATTATGGACCACGACCGGAGTGGGCGAGCGAGGCTTACTATACGTTGAACCACTTGATGACCCGAGGGAACGTCTTTTTACCCATTGCACTTTATGAGGATGACATCAACGCTTCGGGGTATCGCATGGGTATTACACCGCATAGTATGTATAGATCCTCCTCGATTTTTCTCACCCTCCCCAAATCAGTCAGCGAGAATCATTCGATCGCCGACGATTTTCTTAATTTGTTCGAACGCGACCGATCTAAAATTTTAAACAAAAATTTGTCGACGTTTCCTATCAATGCCCTTGACCTTAATTTGGTCTCGGACCCGAAGGAATTAAAAGTCGACGACGGTGATAATTACTTTGCCCCGATGTTTTTGGGAATTCTTGACAAAGAAATCGTCAACCACGCCAGTCTGATGGCTATCCTGGTGGGGAAAGCACGTCCCGATGACCAATTTCTTGATAGTCTCGCTGAACTGTTTGAGAAAACGGATTCCTTTCACCGCGTCATGATTTTGTCTGCTTTGGCTAACAATGGTAGGCAGAAGGATGCCGTGGTGCTTTACACGAACTACAAGGAAAGCTGTGCGACATCTGGGCTCGATATCAAATTGATACTGGCCAGGGCTCTGATGGCGTGCGGGCAAGTGGACTCCGGTAAATTGTGGCTTGAAAAATGCTGTGATCTGGGCGCCGATTCAACCCTGAACGGTGCGCCGTTGCAATTTTATCAGGCGGCGCTGCTTGCATCCAAGATGGGCTTAAATGACATTTCCAGAGCGTTGATCAATGCTGCGTTTCAATTTGTCCAAGTGCATGAGAACTCAGGTATTTCACCGACACGCGTGATGCGAATGGCGCGTTTGCTCTACCGCATGTGCTTCAGGCGGCCGCGCATACTTATCTATGCGTTGCGCTCCGGCTTTCCCAAGCTCGGCATGGTCGGCGGATTCATCGATTTCGTTCGCCTCGACCTTACACCTCGCATTAAGCGTGCATTTTAATCTGGAAGCGCCTGATTGGGCTCAGCTAAAGCAGTCGTGCGAGCTGGATGAGTGGAAATATTGCTAAAGTCCATCTCGTTAGATTTTTAACGTATTTCTAAGCGTTTCAGTTCATATATATGCAAATTTTATCCGAAGCTCAGAATGTATTCTATGACGCTAAACCAACGTCATAGCTAAATATCAAAGCATACATCGCGTGAACTTGAGCGCGCGACCGCGCTTTTAGAGATGCAAGTGCATTATTGGGGAATTGCCGTTCGACTGGTTCTTTGTGGGTTCAACTCAACCGCGTTCGTGGGTCTCGTTGAATTTGATCGCGGGCCACTTTTTCGCGGTGTAATCGAGTTCCCAAGCGTTTCGGGCAAGGAACACTGGCCAGCCGTCACGGTCGTCTGCCATGTTGACCTGCTGATTTTTTTCGAATTCCTTGAGTTGAGCCGCATCGTCCGCCGCCAGCCAGCGCGCAGTCTCATAGGGTGCGTCCTCGAAATTGACAGTGATCTGATATTCGTTGCGTATGCGCGCGATCAGCACGTCTAGTTGCAATTGGCCAACAACGCCGATAATCCATTCGGCACCAATCCTCGGTCGAAACACCTGCGTCACACCCTCTTCGGCTAAGTCGCCAAGCGCGCCGCGCAATTGTTTTATCCGCATTGGGTCGCCGAGGCGCACACGGCGGAGAATTTCCGGCGCGAAATTGGGAATACCGGTAATGCGCAGATCGCCTTTTTCTGAAAGCGTATCACCGACCCTGAGGGTACCGTGATTTGGGATGCCGATGATATCGCCCGGAAGCGCGTCCTCAGCCAATTTGCGCTCCTGGGCGAAGAAGAACGTGGGGTTGTTCACCGCCATGGTCTTACCCGTACGCGACTGCCGGAGCTTCATGCCGCGTTTGAAGCGTCCAGAGCATAAACGGAGAAAGGCAATACGGTCGCGGTGGTTCTTATCCATATTCGCCTGCACCTTGAAGACAAAGCCGCTTACGTCACCTTCTTTCGGCAGGATTTCGCGTGGCTCAGCTGCTTGTGCACCCGGAGTCGGAGCGTGATCCGTCAGCGCCTTCAATAGCTCGCTGACTGCAAAGTCCTTAAGCGCCGAACCAAAATAGACTGGGGTCAAGTGTCCTTCCCGGTAGGAGTTTGCTTCGAACTCTGCGTAACCGGAGAGTGCTAATTCAGCACCTTCGCGAAAGTCGGGCAGCACTTCGGCCGAGATCGCGTCATCGAAATAGCTATCGTCCAAGCCACTTGTGGGCTGGACGGTGTCAAAGCGTCCGCCCTGGCCGGTCGCGGCGGTAAGAAAATTTCTGGCTTTCAGATCAAAGCAGCCATGGAACAGGCCACCCATGCCAACCGGCCATACCATTGGGCAGACGTCGAGTGCGAGGGTGTGTTCGATTTCGTCGAGCAGTTCGAATGGGCTTAGGCCCTCTCGGTCACACTTGTTTATGAAGGTAAGAATCGGAATGTCGCGCAGACGGCATACTTCGAACAGCTTCTGGGTCTGGCTTTCAATACCCTTGGCGGCGTCGATGACCATCACAGCAGAATCGACAGCCGTGAGGGTGCGGTAGGTGTCTTCGCTGAAGTCTTCATGACCCGGCGTGTCTAGGAGGTTAAACGTGACTCCAGCATGCTCGAAAGTCATCACTGAGCTAGAAATCGAAATGCCGCGCTGACGCTCGATCGCCATCCAGTCCGAGCGGGTGCGCCGCCGCTCGCCGCGCCCCTTGACGTCGCCGGCAAGATGAATCGCACCGCCCGCATGAAGCAGGCGCTCGGTCAGCGTAGTCTTGCCGGCGTCCGGATGGGAGATGATGGCAAAAGTTTTGCGCGGTGACACAGACAATTCCTAAGCGCAGGCTACCGTGAAGGGCTTGTACAGCCACTGTTGGGTTTCAATTTGGATATATGATGCTGCTCACATAAGTACTTCCTCCCTTCGGCGCAACCGTCAATGCTGCAAACATGGTAGGATGCAGTCTAATCCTTTGGCCAACTCCACTAAGCGCTGGGTTAGAATTCATAAACCGGTAGCCGATAGCTTCGCAAAATTAAGCAATTTACTTAAAACAACAGCAAGAACACTACAGCCGGTTTTCATTTGAAGCAGTCCTCACGGGCTTTTGAGAACACTCGCGGCGGCAAGGGTCTTGGTTTGGTCCTGGTCCCGACGCATTACGTTGTCGTACTGAGGAACACCAAGCGAAGCAGTGGTGCCATAAAAATACCACTAGCGTATTTCCGATTTTCGAACCTTAAAAAATTAAGGGTGCATGCTCAATTCTCTGGCTGTACCGTCCAGCGCTGGAGATACGTTTCCCGACAAGTTAATCTAGAGACGACCCAATCTCTGCGGGGCTATTTTTATGCACACGCTCGCCGATCCCCTGCGTTACGCTGCCCGGCACTACTCTGGAAACCCTGCAGTAATTTGTGGCGATGTCCGTTTGAACTATGGCCAGTTCACGGGGCGCTGTAAACGTCTGGGCGGCGCGTTGCAACGGCTCGGTCTTGAACCGGGTGACCGGGTTGCAATTCTTTCTGCCAATTCTCATCAATATATCGAAACCTATATGACAGTGCCGTCCGTAGGCTTTGCGGTGGTGCCTCTCAATACCCGACATGTTCAGGCAGAGATTGCCTATGTGTTAGAGGATTCAGGAGCAAAGGTCTTGTTAACCGACCGTGACCCGAACAATTTCCAATCATTTGTCGAGCATGTGATTGCTATGCCAGACGGCTATGAAGCGCTACTTGATAGTGCCGATGAGACCGAGCTGGGCGTCGATGTAGACGAAAACTCGCTTGCTGGGCTGTTTTATACCGGTGGCACCACTGGCGCGTCGAAAGGCGTGATGCTCAGCCATAGCAATTTGATCGCCAATTGTCATAACTGGGCCACCGTGA
>CAZUXZ010000213.1:0-29014 GCA_964624055.1 uncultured Rhizobiaceae bacterium
GCGCGAGCGCCACGAGGCCATGTTGACCGCTTACAAGGCGCAGGATTGGACTGAGCTTAAGCGTATCCTCAACGTATGCCGCGAGCTCGGTGAGGACTATAAGCTCGACGTGCTATACGATCTTTACGAAGAACGGCGCCAGGAATATTTTGCCAATCCGCCGGGCAACGATTGGGATGGCGTCTTCGTCGCGACGAGCAAATAAGACCGAAGCGATACTTCGCAATTACGCAAAAAAGGCAGTGAGGTGTATCACACTGCCTTTTTCTGTTCCGTCTGAAACCAGTCCGGATTACTCATAGGGCCAGGCGCGTATGAAGTTGGGGTCGCCGTCGACCACATAATCCGACTTGACGATCCGCGAGCCCGTCTTCCCAACGTGCGGGATCAGTTTTGACTCGGTTTGGGGTTTGCCGATATTAGCGGTGGCAGTGAGCATGTCGGCCTCGGTCAGCCCGCTTGCCTCAGCGAGTTTGACGCTGATTTTTTTGGGTTCTACCTTCGCCTTGACAGGCTCGATTTCCTCGATACTGGCGATATGCTTATCGGGCGCGCTCGGTTGCTTGATGTCCTTGACCTTCGCGGGAATTAGCGTCTCGGCTTTTGTTGGTGCTTCAGTTTTGGCTGTTTGGATGAGTGTTGCGGATTCCTCTTCCACCATCGGCTCGAGTGCCGCTTCAGCCTCTGGCTTTGGTGCCGTCTCGGCGTTCGACTCCGCCTTGCTGACCTCAAGCTGCTGTCTCAACTCCGCTGCCGCCACGTTCCGTTTTACAGGTGCCGTCGCATATTGCGAAATGCTGTCGATGTTTAACTGCCCCATCGCGCTTAGAAGACGGTATACTGAAATTCTTGCGTCATGCTGAGCGGAGACTAATTGGATTCGTGCGTCAAACAACTGACTCTCAGAGTCAAGCACGTTGATCACGGTTTCCTTCCCCGCTTCACGTAGCTTGCGCCGACCAGTGAAAACTTCCGCAGCAATATTAACTGCGTTCTGCAATAGGGTTACTCGCTGACGCGCAATATCTAGTCCGGACCAGGCTAAACGCGTTTCCTCTGCAATTTTTCGCTTGAGAAAATTATTGGCATCAATGCTAGAGAGATAATTGTGTGAAGCCTGGGCAACACCGGCCCGCGTGGCAAAACCGCTGAATAGGTCCCAATTTGCCTGAACCTTCGCAGTGTAATCACGTCTGCTGCCGCGTGTTGCACTGAGGTCGTCCTCATAAGACCACTCGGCGACTATGTCGACGGTGGGATAGAAAGCTGCCTTAGCGATGGTACGCTGCTCTTGAGCAATTTCAATACGGGTTTCACTATTTTGAATAGCCGGGTGAGAGCTCAAAGCAGCTGAGATTGCGCTCTCGACATTCTCAGGCAAAAGACCTAGGGGAGGGGTTGGCATGGTCATATCGTCGATGACCGGTTCGCGTCCAAAGACTTGGTTGAAGCGGCTCATCGAGTCACGTAGCGAGCCCTCAAACGCCACACGACGTTCCTTGGCAACTTGGAGGCGCTTTTTCGATTCAAGCACGTCCAAGGTAATACCGGCACCGCGTTGTACTCGCTCGTCCTCAAGCTCAAACTGCTGCTGAATAGTAGCCTCTTTTTCAGCAGCCAACTGAACTAGGCGGAGATTTCGAAGTATTTCAAGATAGATTGAGACGCCTTCGAACAAAATGCCCTGTTGAGTTTCTTCCAGCGTAATCTCTGACGATTTCTTTGTTAGCTCAGCATTTACGTTGTTCGCTTCGTTGAGATAGCCGTTGAACAGCGTCTGAGTCATGGTGACCGAAGTTTGCCGAGCCTGTCCGGTAGTGAAGGGCCCTTGGTCCGGAGTTGCCGAAGTCCTGCCGGGGCTATCTATACGCTCATAACCAAAATCACCAAATGCGCTGACGGTCGGCAGAAATTGTGCGAATGCGGCATTAACGCCTTCAGCACTTGCCGCTAAATTTTTGCGTGCCGCGCGAATTTGCGGATGGGTTACAAGCAATTGCGCGACTTCATCTTGCAGTGATTTCGCCGCGGCCCTTTCCGGAACTGAAGTAAAGACTGTCGTACCAAGAAGTGCGGCAGTGACTGCAACGGCGCAAAGACGCTTTTTCATGCTATTCTGCTTGCCCGTGTTTTCGATGATTGCATGGTGTCGAGCTCAGCTGCGCCAAAATTCGTTTGACATTTTTCACCCCACCAACTTCGACACTATCATAAGTCTGCAATTTCGCAATATGGCCCAGCACTTAGCAAAACGTTTATCAAAAGCTACCGAGGAGGCGTAGCCTAAATTCAATTTTCTCCCTCAATTTAGAGAATTTAGGCATCGATCGAAAGATTGCCCTTGGGAACTGAAATACATGCCAGGCAAGAGCCTGATTCGGGTTCTGCTCCTGGCTCGTTTAGATAATCGACGTCTCCTTCCTTGATGGCGGTAATACAGGTGCCGCAATTTCCTGCTCTGCATCCAAAATCAATGTCGATGTCATTTTCCTCGGCGAAATCGAGGATTGAGCCGATGTCTGGGTCCCAATCGAGAGTTTTTCCTGATTTGGCGAACGTGATTTGCACACCGGCGCTGGCGGACGAGGCCTCGGTCGCTTCCTTGTTGTCTTTGGTTTTAGTCTTTTTGACCGTCGCTGGGCCAAACGCCTCGAAGTGCACATGCTTCTCGGGAACACCCCAGGCTTCAAGGTCAGGCACCACCGTATTCATCATTGGTGGCGGGCCACACATGTAGAAGTCATAATTGTTGGACGGCAGGATGCGCTTAAAAAGATCGACGCTTACCCGCTCAGCATATTGATAATCCTTGCCCTCCACATCCGTATCCTTTGGACGGGAATAGCAGATGCACAAGCGGACATTTTCGTTCTCACGTGCGATCTGCTCGAGATTCTCCTTCATGACGTGTTCGTTGCTGTCGCGCACGCCATAGAAGAACCAGGTTTCCCGCTTTGAGCTGCTCTCGACGATTTGATTAAGCATACTCAGGACGGGCGTCAGACCAATGCCGCCGCCGATCAGCACCACGGGCGTCTGCTTGGTGGTGTCCATAAAGAAATGGCCACCGGGTGCCTTGATGTCGATGATATCGCCTTCATCCACATTGTTGTGGAAGTGATTGGACGACAAACCAGGCGGCACGTCTGGCATGTCGCGCGGTGGCGGTACTGCTTTGATCGAGCAGCGGTAATAGTCGGGATGATGCGGGCTGTCGGAGAGCGAGTAGCAGCGTATCACTTGTTTCTTTTGGTCCGGAATATCAAGCCCGAAAGTGAGGTATTGCCCTGGCTTGAAGGGTGGCAGGTCCTTGCCGTCATGCGGAGAGAAATAGAAGGAACAAATGCCGCCGCCTTCAGGCACCTTGCGCTTGATCTCGAATTTGCGGAAACCGTTCCAAGACAACTCGTTCGATTCTCGTTCGAAGCGCCGCTGATCCATGATTCGGTCGATATTAGCGCGCAGTCTAACTTCTTCGATTTCGGCGCTGCCGCCGGCAAACGCCATGCGCCGTAGATTGCCCGCGATGGCCAGAAACAGATAGAGCGCCAACGCCGCCAATAGGATGATGGCTATGACACTAATAGCAATACCCATGTCGGGCCTCCCCCGATAAGCGCGGCTAAAACTTACGCCTGATTTCGAAGCGCAATCCCGCTAAATTCTCTTCCTCCATTCGCCAGCCATGCATGGCGTCTGATCGGAAAATCCAAGCCTCGTTGAGAGGAAACTGGTAGCGCAAACCAAGGGCATATTCGTCGCCCCGCGCCGTGCGTCCACCCTCATTCTCGCCCTCAATGACCTGCAGCGCCGCCGCTTCGACGACAAGCTGGCGGTTGAGAGCGAATAGATATTCCATGCCAAGCGCCCCGCCAAATGTGTTTTGACCGGTATCGTCAAGTTTAGGAAAGCCAGTGAGGCCGTCTGTCTCAAAATTTATCCCAGTGTTTTTAAGAATACCGCCAGCGCCGCCGGCGCGCGCCGCTGACTGCGGCCTGTCGAACCCGGCAAATAAGTTGAAGTATGGAATCTGGGTTGATGGTTTGCTTGTGATTAACGAGTTTTCGATCAGAAAGATTGCTCCGTCGGCAGTCTGTTGATTGTTATTGTCTGGGTCCTGGCCGAAGGACCAGATCACGCGAGAACTGTTTGATAGCCGGGGCAGATATCGTTTGGTCAAGGCAAACGTGAGGCTTGAAAAGCTCTGGTCATCTAGACCAGATTCGCCGTCGAGGTGAGCGACGCCCGCTTCCGTGTACGACTCTCTGGTCTCAATATAAGTCGCAGCGCCGTAAATGTTAACGTTGTGATCGGCTAGTGCGCCATCATTATCGACTATGCCAGGGTTTGTCACCTTATCGAAGCCGGCAAAAAAGGTGAAATCCATATTCGAAATGTCTAACGGCGGGCTATTAAGTGCCGGAATGGCGAACGCAGCGCCTGTGAAGGCGTCGTCAAGCCAAACACCATTCTGAAACAGAAGCGGCATTAGACCAATAGAGAATGGAAAGTCGATTGAGGAATATTCACCCGCTAGCCCGGAATATATGGCTCCGCCATCTCCCTCCAAAAAAAGCGCGTCGAGATTGAGATCGGCTTGCAAATCGCATTCGCGGTCCGGGTCATTGTTCGGTGCGTCGTCGCCGAAGAGTTCGCAGCGTGTGAATTCTCCTTGGCCGTCGAGCGGGCCAATTATGGCGTGGACGCGCTCCGTCGAGGTAAAACGGTAGTCGAAATCTAGATTGAGGCGCGTCGCCACTTGACCGACCTCCAAGGCGCCATTGTCGTTATAGGCTAATGCAGCGCGCCAATCGCCATAGACTAAAAATTGGTTATAAGTCGGATTTAGCGTGCCCAAACCGGTCCCGCCCTGGCTTAGCGGGCCCGACGTGTACATCTCACGGCCTAACTCAATTATTGGACGCGGGGTTGGGAAGGCAGATTTGCCACCGTAGATTTCGAGCTGAGCCTCGGTGTCATATCCAGCATCTTCATATGTGGGACCGGAGCGGAACACCTTTTCATCGTGTTCAACTTTTGTCGCTGAAGGAGCGGTGATGACGTCGTCCGCGGTTACGGGCTGATCGCGTGCTAGCACCTGAATGCTGGCGAGAAGAACCAGGCCACAACTCTGCAACGACCGGGAAGCAAATCGATTTTGCGTCGACTTCATCACGACTGCCCCCCTATTTCGAATTCGACTGTGTAGGCATCAATATCTAGCATCCACTCATTCATGGTGCGCTCCATCTCCGCTGTCGCACCGACGAAGCGCATGAAATAGATCGGTTCTGCCCGGCTGCGCATGCGGATCGCGAGCTTATAAGTGCCCGGCTTAGTGAGGAGTTTGCCGGGAACAGAGTAATTTGCATCGCGGCTGCCAAGCGGTGGAATTGAGCGACCCTCCATACGCACGAATGGTGGGTGATTGATTACCGTCGTCGGCTGCTGGGCTGGGCGCAGGAAGGGGATTTGATCGATATCAAAATTAACAGGTAGATACATCTCGCGGTCAGTACCCTTGACGTTGGTCGTTAGGAATTTGGTCTGGAAATTCACCAATTGGTCGTCGTATGGAATCTTTCCAGAAAGTACGTCGAGGCTGTGGTTGTCTGCCATATCACCATTGCTGTCGACATAACCCGACTCCCAGATGTTGTTGCCGCTTGGATCGATTAGCGCGACGTTGACCCATAGTTCAGGTTGTGCGCCAAGCGAGCCTGATGGCAGATTATGGCCAGGATTAGTGTTAGTAATGGTGTAGTAAAAATCAAGGTCGCTGCCGAGAGCGAGAGATGAGTCGAAGAACGGACCGTCAATATGCGAGCCGTTTTCCATCACCTGTTTACGAAGTTCTCGCTTTTCCTCAATCAGCTCAAGATTATATTCTACTACAAGGCGTGCTTCTTCACGATCAAAGCGGTCCTCCCAGACTTCGGGAAATTCGATTTCTTCGCGCTCTCCCTCGTCGACTGCTTCTTCGTATGCGTCTTCCCAGTCTGGGTCACCCCACGGTTCACGCCAGTTGAACTCAAGCCACTCGCGAACTGTCCAGTTCTCGGCGTCTGGATTGTGCGGGAAAATTCCTGGATGAGCGATTGGATAGCCTGGGCCGGCAAACGAGTGGTCGTGCCGTTCTCGGTTGGGATTGACTGGGCGGCCGTCGACTACGGCTGCGGGGCCTTTTTTGTAGTTACCCGGAATGCCGGGTGTATAGCTCATATGGCATTGTTGGCAGGTTACCCCTTCTTTATGGGCCGGCGAGTCCCGATATTGCTCCCACACCACTTCAAGCTTGATACCGAGGTTGACGGCTACTTGATGGCAGGACGTGCAGAATTCTGAGTCGGAAAGCTGGTCGAATTTGATGCCTTCAGTATGAATTTGATTGCCTCGTTCGTCCTCATGGGTTGCGACTTTCCATGAACTGGCATTAGCCACTACTTCTGCAACGCCGTCGCCACCGAGATTGCCATACACCGGTTGAAAAATTGTGCCTTCGACAATCCGCCGCTCGCCATTGGCGCGTCCAAATGCCTCGTTAACGCGGTGACATGAAATACAGGTCACGCCCTCGCGCGAGACCTGGCTACGGTCCCAAATCGGCATTTCGCGCGGCTCGCCCATAGAGGTGCCGGTGCTAATATGGCAACGCACGCAGAACGCATTAATGGTTGGTGCCAGAGAATTGATGGCGTTCTCGAACTTGTGGAACATCGGTGAGATTGAAGAATAGGCATGATTGGAACTTGCCCATTCGCGATAGATGTCCTCATGGCAGGATTTGCATTTCGCCGCGCTGGGGAAGAGGTCTTCGTCCAGAATTGCGCTATGCATCGCATCGCCATCTTCATGCTCTTCAGCCGTTGCCGGCGAATGCCATGTCAATAAAGCCAAAATGCCCATGGTCGCGAGAAACAGAGCGCCAAAGCGCCACCGGTCGTTAATCCACTGATTCTGCGTCTTCATTTTTCACCATCCGTAAGTCAAACCCAGGGTCGGCATGATACACGTGACAGAGCTGACAATCCTGTTGGACCTGCCCTTCACTGTGACACTGCGCGCATGTTTCTTTTTCTATCGCATAGAAGTTGCTTTGGAAGCTATGCGGATCACTGTGGTCAAAAGCCTCCTTATAGGCGGCTTCTTCATTGATTTTATGGCAGGTGCTGCAACCATGCTCCGGATCCATCAAATTGACGCCCTCGGGATTCAGCAGCGTGATATGGGCGCCGTGGGAATAAGTCGTGAACGGTCTCGTATCACTCGGTCGGTATCGCCACTCTGCGATGCGAATGCCTGCTTCGTCCTCGGAAATTGCATGGCACTTAGTGCAGGCACCGGCACCTTCCTTGCGGTCTAGAATAACGCTTTGCATTGCTTCAATGGCATCGGCCTCGTCAGAATTCTCATCGGCATCGCTTGCCAGGGCAAAGGCAATCCAGGCCTTGACGACGCTGTCGCCATGGCTCATCGGGGTATAACGCAACTCCAGTGCGTCGCCGTGCCAACCTCCCAGCTCGTTCTCTGTGGGCGCCTCGTATTCCAAATTAGCCGCCCAGGCGCAGGCAACGCGTTTTACTAGCTCCGGATTAAGGCCCGAGAGCATTGCCGCCGACACTTCCTTGCCGGCTTTTTCGTCAACTAGTTCGGCTAGTGGCGCCGGGCCTTCCTCGGCGAGGCGCATCACAAATTCCTGAATCGGTTCGGTATAGCTCTCCATGTCGTCCGCCACCGTGCCAAGGAGATAGGCGCTGACTGGATGGGCTTCCTCAAGCGAGACGGCTTCATATTCTTCTTCTTCGGTCTCAGGAATCTCAACGTCGTCGCCCGCTTCGACGGCATCCGTGATTTCCGTCATCTGTTCCCGCAGTAGCTCCCAGCTTTCAAGGGTCGGTCCGCAGGCTTCACTCACCGCTTCGCGGTCGATAAGGTTCTCTTCGAACTCGGGCAGGTTCAGGACCACCAGTTCGCGTTCGCGGATCGCTGGACTGTGGCAGGTGGCGCATGTTTCCTCGAAGCTCGCTGGTTCGACCGCCTTCGCCGCTGTATCGACCGAATGGCAGGACGTGCAGTCCGTCGGTGCCTTTTCTTGGTAGCGTTTATCGACAAAATACTTGGAGAGATGCGAGGTATGATTGAACTGCACGGAGGTGCGCCGGTCATGCGGAAAATTAGCGCTGAATGTCGGATGATTGGCTGAGAAACTATCGATCTCGTTCTTATGACAGGCGTTGCACTGGGCGTCCGACATGGACTTGATGTCGGCGTCTTCACCCTTGTGCTCGGTATGACACATGACGCATTTGGTGGTCGGTAACTTGGAGGCGAAATCAGCATTGTGGGCGTGTCGCGGATCGCCGCCGAAGGTGTGACAATCGACGCATTTGCCGGTCATGTCTTCTTCCGTGAACGCGGCGAGAAACCAGTCACCGGCGTTTTCGTCATGCGCGGAATGGCACGAGACGCAGCCTTTGGCGGAGGTGAAGTTGGCATGGCCGCCAGTCAGATTGCCGGCCTCAATGATCGAATCGCGCGCCGCGCCGCCGCTGTCCAGTGTTAACATCAAGGCGATAACGCCGACCACAATAGCGAAAGCCCCGATCGCCAGTAGGCCGCGGATGCTACGAATGGTTCGCCGCGGGTGGCACGGCGGATGCTTGTTGCAGCACGAGCCGTCCGAGTCGGGACCATTTTCGCACGGGCCGCCGGCGATAGCCGAGCGGCGGCATTCCCAGCGGTCATCGACCTTGGCCGGGCGGCATTCGCGCATGCCGCCGCAACGTCCCGTGGTGTCGGGGCCAAACTCGCACGGTTTGCCCCACTCCGCACCGCGCCCGCAACGGAACTTGTTCGCCGGCCGCTCGTAACGGCTACTATCGTGTTTAAATTTTTCCGGATCCATCATAGTGCGTAAACATTCACCACGATTACATGCCAGAACATTAGCCCAAGCACCGCCGCAGCCAGCGGCAGATGTACAAGCAGCCAGCCCTTCATCATGCCTTGGCAGGCGTAATGTACGTCGATCTTGGCCTTCATTTCGGCGAGATCGTTGATGCGGTCGAGATACTCCCGTTCGTTATCGTTCAGAT
Organism: uncultured Rhizobiaceae bacterium; assembly: GCA_964624055.1. Lineage (GTDB taxonomy): Bacteria > Pseudomonadota > Alphaproteobacteria > UBA828 > UBA828 > PTKB01. Next base: position 9,096 of record CAZUXZ010000213.1, read on the forward strand.
AACGGTTCACTGTACGGTATTGGAGGCGTAGCCAATGCTCTACGGCCTTGCCACCAAAGACGTTGTTAAGAATGAAGCGCGGTCGGCGGAAGTACCAGCTCAGCGTTTCCATATAGTGTCGCGCCAGGGTGTCGCTGCCGGTCCCTTCGGTACAGGCGAGAATTTCTGCCTCTGCCTTTTCGCGGATCTCGGCGAGCTCAGCCGGGATGCGCTCATAGATGATCTCTAGATCGGTCTGTACCAGGCGTCGCGGATTGACGCGCTGGATAGCATAACCGACGATGCCCGAGACGGAGACCAGATAAAACACCAGGGCGAGCGCCTGTTCATAGCCGCCGGTAGGCCAGATGGAACCGGTGTGGATAAAGAAGAGGATCACTGCCGCTGCGCCGCCAACAACGTGAATCGCCAGCCAATAGGCGGAGCGAATGAGTGGCACCATGGCGAGCTTCTTGCGCGCGTTGAAGAGCGCAAGGGCAATCATCAGGGCGAACAGCGAGTAGCCGGTAATGAATTCCGTCCGCTCCAACTGAAGGTTGGCGAGATAGGTATAAACGCCGAGAATGGCGAGACCAACAATTGCAGCGCCCCACAATAGAGTATAGCGTGTGGCGATCGCACTCATGATGTTGCTCCGAAGGTCTCGTCATCCTGGAAGGTGACGCGCTGGAGCGCATCGTGTGGACAGGCGCGCACGCATGACGGTCCGCCCGGATTGGTCTCACACAGATCGCATTTCGTCGCTTTCATAATCGGCTTTTGACTATCCGGATCACGCACCATCTTGCCGGCGATGTCGCTAATTTCGACGAGGCGGATGTTGTTATATGGGCAGGAATTGGCGCAGGTACCGCACCCAATACAGGTATCATCATTGATCACCACCGCGCCGGTCTCAAGCGAGCGGTGAACGGCGCCAGTGGGGCAGCCGATCATGCATACGGGATCGGCGCAATGCATACAGGCATTGGCCACCATCCAATGGTCAAAAGTGCGGCCGTGGCGAATGAAGCGAGGATTACCACCATGAGTCGAGGCGCAAGCGCGCACGCAGTCGTCGCAACGCACGCAGCGATTCAAGTCTATCAGCATCGCCTTGGTACCGTTGACGAAGCGTTGCTCCACCGCCCATTCCAGCGGTGCGTCCTGGCTCACCGTGCGGGTTGCCAGGTGATGTAACGGGCTGGCAGCCTGATGGCCGATCTTGTTAAAGACATACTTCTCTAAAATTGGTGCTGGTACGCGCAACAGATCCACATAGCCGACTGCTTTTAAGGAGGTTTGCAGCGAGATATCGCGGCCTTGATGCCCCGCCCATAGCTCGTCATACCCGAAGCTGTCGCCAGCGCCGAGATAAGTTAGAGTGCGCTCGCCATTGCCCATCTTGATCGAAACCCGAGCGAAGCCAGCACGGATCATCAACAGCCCGTCGGGATATTCGCCCTCGCGCGCGATGATCGGCTCTTTGTCCGCTTTGCCTTGATCGCGCATACGCTTATAGGAGACATGCCATTCAAAGCTACCATGGCTCTCGAACAGGGTAGCGTCGGCGACTTCGTTGAGCTCTTCCTCGCCAAGGCCAGAGAAATAGGGCGAGCTCTTGAGATGCACCTTGAGCGCATTTTCGCGGTAGCGGTCGTCGATAGTCTTGCGCCAAGTCTGGTCGTATTTTCGTAATTCGCGCAGGCCCTGCCAGCGAATTTCGAGGAGCTCGGCTTCTTCTTCCGCAAAGATGGTCGCGGTGCGCGCCACGCGGCCGAGCGCCGCCAACTCACCAAACAGCGTGCTTGGGCCGAGTTGTGCGGTTTGATGGTCGTCCAGTACCGCGGGAATATCCTGCAGGAAGACGCGGGCGTCGGTCTCCGCCTGGGCGCCGTCGCGAACAGACTGACCACCATAGCGTGAGGTGTCGCGCACCTCCGGTACGGTACGATTGGTCCAGAGCTGGGCAAGCGCCTGGAAGATATTCTTGCGTTCGCTGAGTTGTCGGCCAATCAGGTTGCGTGGCAGCGCCGGTGAGATAACAACACGCAAATTTCCGGAGACGACAAGAAAAGCCGAATTTCCGTAATCACCTTCGCGCACGACGATATCGCCGGGCGAGTAGCGCACAATGCGCGTATCGTTGCGCAGGATGCCATCTAGCGGCGTGTGTTTGGGAAAACTGTCAGCATCAATCGAAGCGAATTCTGGCAACGCCATAAGTCGCTCAACATCCGCGTCAGTCATATCCGGCCCAAACGGTGCGTCCCACCGTTGTGGCCGGGCGATCATAGAAACGCTGGCCAAATCCCTGTCCCCGCCAACCGTTTGAATCAGCTGGGAGGACGAGTAATCGTCCCCCCGGAGAATCCTATATCATCTTCTGCAAACTCACGCACCAGGCGCATGGTAGTTATTTGTAACGCAATTCACTCCGCAAGTTTTGGATGCGGTTTTTCCTGAAAGCCTATTTATAACTGTCCTTGTTTGGCAGAAAATCTCCAACCTCCCCGGACAGGTCTTTACCCCGGATGGCAGCAACCATTGCACGTGCTTCGTCGGCGGTAGGATTGGCCAAAAGTGCCGCAGCCGCACTTACTTTGCTAAGCGCTTCCCGCGCCGCGGTCGCGCGCGCTTCCTGAAATTCTTTATATTTCGCATGGTCGGAGTTGCCCGCGGCGTTGACCGCCGACACCAGCTTCGCTGCTTGGCCGATGACGTACATTTCCGAAGTTTCCGCCGCCGTCAACTCCGCGTTTACTGTCATGTCAGGCGGATAGAAGCGGTGTCGCACGCTGCCTTGGCTGTAACGCACTAATTCCCAATCGGCGACCGTGGGGTGTTCGTTGTCGAGCATGATGGCGAGTTTGTCCGGCGCTACGTTAGGGTTGGCCAGGCCGTGACATTCCATGCAGTTCTCGGCGACGCCATATTTGTCAGACGGCCAGCGCATACCGGCCGCCGATGCGTTGGCAATTCGTTCGGCCCTGTGCTCCGGCGTCTCCTGGTCCCGCTTGACGCTCGGGCCACCATAATCGTTATGGATTGCAAACCATTCGGATGAAGCGCCGTGGCAGCTTTCACAGGATGGTCCCGCGGCCGGCTTTGCTTTGCCGCCTGCCTTTTTCTGAGTAACGGTGTAGTGGCACTGTACGCAAGTTTCGTTGCGCTTCATGCTCTTCTGACCGGTGGCCTTGGCGATCGCTTTAGCCTTCTTGCTTTTGTGAACTTTCTTGAAGGATTCGAAATGCTTGGTGCCTTGCCAGACCTCGGATTCGCTACGATGGCATTCAGCACAGACCTTGGGGCCCTGGTTGTAGGCCTCTGCGCTCGACTTCTGCGCAAAACCTAGCACCGCCACCGTCGTGATCGCGAACGCCGCAATCAAACTTATCGTGAATAGCCGCATTTGCATCCTCCCCATGAACTGCACCACTTTTCAACTGACGATGATGCTTGATTTACTGAAGCAAAACAACCCTCTAATACGTTTTCGTCAATGAGGACGCAGCATGCATAAAGCGCTCCCCAAAGCCCGGCCGCACTATTTCTGGGGGCGGGGATTTGCGACATAAATTCAGAGGGTTGCTCCAAAAAAATAACTTTTGAATCGGCCCAACGGTTTAGTAGTCACCAAACGATCAAATTTGGTTGATGTCGCCTATTTTTGCTCCACGAAGGTGTCGCGCCAAAGTTTGCGCGTCTCCATTTTGAGGGCTTCCATAAAGATTTTATTAGTGGCCGAGATCGTTGATTTCGGTGCCAGGAAAAAAATTTTCTCGTCGCCGGCTTTCACCTCAAGATAGATGTTATTGTCGTCGAAGAGGCGGGTGCATTACCCTCGGGTTAAATCGGGAACTCGATTTGACCCAGCCGTTTCGACAACTTCATATTTTCCGAATAGTCGATCGGCACGCCGATAATCGCTGGTCCCTTTTGTTTGAAGGCTTCCTCTATAACGCTGGGCAATTCTCCGGCACTGGTCAGGGTCTTACCCCAGGCACCGAAGGAATTGGCCCACATCTCGATGTCCGGATTACCGAATCCGAGTTCGCAATGTTTGCCGTTAAAAGAGTTCTGCTGTTTCCATTTAATCAGGCCGTACTCGCCATCCATCCATACCATCGCGACTACATTTAGCTTGTAGCGTACCGCGGTCTCGATGTCCTGGGAGTTCATGTGAAAGCCAGCATCGCCGTTAATCGACATAATACGCCGTTTTGGCATGGCAATTTTTGCTCCGATCGAGCCGGGAAAGGCGAAACCCATGGTACAGAAACCATTAGAAATCAGGCAGGTGTTCGGCTCGTCGCACTGATAGTAGCGCGAAACCCACATTTTGTGGGCGCCGACGTCGGAGAGGAGGATATCGTCCGGTCCCATCGCCTGACGCACGTCGCAGATCACCTTTTGCGGTTTCATCGGGAAGGATTTGTCGTTTTTCTCCCTCTCGAGGTCGTTGAGGATGGTTTTTCGCAGCTTGGCACGCTTCGAAATCTTGTTAATCGGCCCTTTCTTCTTGGCCTTGCGTCGGCGCTTGAGGATTTCCTCGTTGATCTGCCACAATCCGTCAGCCACATCACCGACGACATCAACGTTGGCTTCGTAATCCTTGTCGATTTCGGCCGGCCAGAAATCGACGTGAACGATTTTCTTTTTCTGCCCCTTGTTCCAGAACGCTGGCGCATATTCGACCAGATCGTAACCGATTGAAACGATGACATCGGCTTGGCGCAGGGCGACAAGAATGTGGTCCTTGCCCTGGAGGCCTACGGTATACAGACAATGCTCGTCGCTGCGCGGAATGGCACCCTTGCCCATAAAGGTATTGACGATGCCGATGCCGCTGATTTTCGCTAAGCGCTTAAGCTGCTCTGAGGCGCGCTTCCGGACCGCACCATTGCCAGCTAATATAAGTGGGTTCTTGGCCCTCATGATGATATCGACGGCCTGGCTGACCGCCTTGTGGTCGGCGCCCGGGCGACGCGATTTCTCGGGTGCGATCGGCTTGATCTTGGTTTGCGCCTCGGCGAGGTCTTCTGGAAGCTCGATTAGCACAGCGCCGGGTTTTTCCGTTTCCGCCACTTTAAAACCCTTGCGGATGATCTCCGGTATATTGTCCGGGTGATGCACCGACTGGGCCCATTTGGTGATTGGCTTGAACATGGAGACCGAATCCATGTTCTGATGGCTTTCCTTATGGAGGCGCTCTGTATCGGCCTGGCCTATTAAGCAAACCAGCGGCGCGCGGTCCATATTGGCGTCAGCGACTCCGGTAACGAGATTGGTAGCGCCCGGTCCGAGCGTTCCCAAGCAGACGCCCGCCTTACCGGTTAGCCGGCCATAGACGTCGGCCATGAACGAAGCTGCTTGCTCGTGGCGGCAAAGAATGAATTTGATCTTACTGTCCATGAGAGAAATCATGACATCTGCATTTTCTTCTCCGGGAATGCCAAAGATATGCGTAACGCCCTCTTTCTCCAGACATTTAACGAAAAGATCCGATGCTTTCATCGAGCCAGCTCCCCACTGAATAAATAGAAATAAAGTATAATAAAAAACCAGACTATCCGGCGCGCGCGAGCCGCGTCAACCGATAGCGCCGTACTGAAAATTTGTTAGCCAATTGCAGTAACCATACGCCTTAAGAACGTGGCGCATTGCTCGGCACACGTTCATTACCCGGGAAGGGATGCTGGTGACGGTTTCGCGAGACCATTGTAAGCTCCGCTTCACAGTGTGCTTATAGATGCCGTGCCCGGCTACTGCTGCATCACCGCGCAAATTTTCGAACATGTCGAAGCTCGTGGAAATCTCTATATCGCGTTGCAGACTCTTCGCTTTGGTGTGGAAGCGGTGAAGCCGCGATGCGCACTTCGCTGTCGCCGTGCACAACTCTGACAACCCATATCAGAAGACGCTACGATCCAGGTTCATGTAACCGGGATGACCCGTAACGGCACGGATGATTATATCAACGCCATGGTAAGGTAATATCAGGACAAATCAATATATGGGGGCAGCTATCTCTTTTGCTCGTCGGCTCGGAACAGCTTAATAATCTGGTGGGCGATCTCGCGGGCATTGTCCTTGCCCGGCTTGTACCAAACCAACGTCCAGGCCATTGCACCGATCAGGGAGAGGCGAAGATATTTCCGGCTGGTGCCCGGTGAGAGGGGCAGGTCCTTGATTAGCTCGCGAAAGATATTCTCATATTCGTCACGCGCTGCGACCATTCTCCGCCGTAGCTTTTTCGAGTGGCGGCTGGGTAACTCAGTGGCGACGACACTGCCATATTCCTTGGCGGCGTGCAGCGCCTCGAGATGCGCGGTGCAAGCCGCTTCGAGGCGTCCCCAGGGTTCTTTTTCCCGCGCGATTGCGGCGGCGACTTTGGTCTTTACTTTGCTTAGGCCTTCGTCATGAACGGCTCCGAGCACTTCTTCCTTGGACTCGAAATGATAATACATCGAGCCAGGCAGGATTCCTGCCGCCGTTGCAATGTCGCGTACCGACGTGCCTTCATAGCCCGAGCGGCTAAAGCACTCCGCCGCGGCATCAAGAATCACCGCGCGGCGATTGTCCTTGCTGCGGGGGTGCTTTCGCTTTCTGATCGATTCCGCCATGTTGGTCGCTCAAAATGCCTTGGGTTGTGGACGGTCAGCCTAACAAATGCTCATTTGGCGGGAAAGGCCCGCCGGTGACGTCTTTTCCTGTGGCAATTTCCTTGCTTACCAGCGCGACGGTTTTGACACGCTGTAAGAAGAGTGCGCAATGCATCCCAAGATCAAGCATTGCAAGATGATACGAATCGGTCTGCTCTGCTGCATCCCTGGTCGCTCAGGCTGGGCCCACTTGATCTTGCGATTCCTCGATCACGCCGCAAGCATGAAGGCATCTGGATCGCGTGTGGCAGCATCATCGCCGACCACTGGTACGTCGACCACTGTCATGAGAACTTGCCTACTTAATGGACCTGGTGGGCGGGTGTCGTTAGTCTCGTACCAGTCACACGGCTGATAGGAGGACAAAACATGGCATATGGCGCGACGAAGACCGGCCTCAAACAAGCGTTCGATGATTGGGCGAACGCCCTAAATTCCGGCGATCTTAAAACTTTTTACGGCTTTTTCGACTCCCGAGCAGAAATCCTTGATGAGGATTATCCATGGCGAATGTCGAAGTCGGAATTTATTGATCACATTGCCTTTCATGCCGGGCACGGCGGTAGACCGGCCCTGTGGGAGCATTTCCAATGGTTGCCGCGCGAAGTCGAGACTAATGTTTGGCACAAGCATACTGGTCAGGTGAGCGGTTTCTCCACTTTCCGTGGCAAGCCGGTCGACGCCGGATTCCGCCAGCGCTTCATGGGCTTCACCACTAACTGGTATCACCATGGTGGTGCCTGGAGGCTGATCAATTGGCATCAAAGCCCACTGATGGGGCGGATCGAGGGCGCTTCGCCTAGCTGAACGGAGAAACCAAAAATGAACGACAAGTCCTGTGCCGCCGCCGGGGCGGTGGACGAAGCTCGCCTGTGGCGGCGCATAATGGACATGGCGCAATACGGTGCGACGCCAGCGGGCGGCGTCAACCGCGCCGCCTTTTCGCGCGAGGACATCAAAGCACGTAAAACGCTCATCACATGGGCCAGCGAATTTAATTTCGATACCGCAACCGATGCCATCGGCAATTTATATATTCGCCGTGCCGGCGCAGAGGCGGACGCACCGCCGGTGGTTACCGGCAGCCATCTTGACAGTCAGCCCAAGGGCGGCAAGTTCGATGGTGCCTATGGCGTGGTCGGCGGTTTTGAGGCGCTCGAGGCGCTCGAGCGTTCCGGCGTCGCTACCCGCCGCCCGATCGAGGTAGTCGCCTGGAGCAACGAAGAGGGAGGCCGTTTCCAGCCGGGCTGCATGGGCTCTGCCATCTTCGCCGGTGACCTGACTTTGGACGAGGCGTTGAAGGCGACCGACCCAGAGGGTGTGGCGATCACAGATGCACTTCGCGAGACCCTGGAATCGACGCCCGATATCGCGCGGCGCGACATGCCGTTTCCGCTAGCCGGCTATATAGAGGCCCATATTGAGCAGGGCCCGCGTCTGGAAAATGGGGACCGTACCATCGGCGTGGTGTCAGGGGTGCAAGGTCTCACGTGGTACAGCGTCGAAGTGTTTGGCGAGGAGGCTCATGCCGGCACGGCACCGCTCCGGGGCCGCAAAGACGCGCTTAAATCGGCGATCTCTATGGTGCGAGCTCTTGAGGAACTGATGCATGACGAAAGCGATACAGTACGCTTTACCGTCGGGCGCTTCGAGTGCGGCCCCGGCGCACCAAGCACAGTGCCGAGCCATGTGCTCTTCACCGTCGATTTCCGCCACCCAGATCTCGCTACCTTTCTCGATCTCGGCGGCAAGATTCGAGAGGTGTGCGAGGCCAATGCACGAGGCTGCGACGTCACCATCGCGCGCACCATCTATTCTGAGCCGGTGGTGTTCGACCCGACTGTCAGCAACCTCGTGCGCGAATGCAGTCAGGCACTCGACCTGCCGCATATGGATATGGTTTCTGGTGCTGGCCATGATGCTATGCATATCGCCGCGCTGTGCCCGTCTGGCATGATCTTTGTGCCGTGCGAGAAGGGCCTCAGCCATAACGAAGCGGAGAACGCAACCGCCTCTGATCTTGCCGCCGGCGCGCAGGTGCTCGCTGCAAGCCTGGTCGATCTGGCCGACCGTTAGGTAGGGTGCGATGGTTTCGCTAAGCGCCGATGTTGCAATTGTCGGAGCCGGCAATGCCGCTTTGTGTGCGGCTCTTGCCGCGGCTGAAGCTGGTGCCGAGGTGGTGGTGCTGGAGGCCGCATCCAAAGACGAGCGGGGCGGCAATTCCACCTATACGGCGGGCGCCATGCGAGTGGTCTATGATGGCGTCGGCGATGTGCAAAAACTTGTCCCCGCTCTTGGTCAATCAGAGATCGAGAGCACTGATTTTGGCAACTATTCCTTCGGCGATTATTTTGATGATATGGCACGCGTCACACAATATCGCGCCGACCAGGACTTGTTAGAAATACTTATCCGCCGCAGCTTCTCTACCCTTGAATGGATGCAGGGCAAAGGCGTGCGCTTCCAGCCGAGCTATGGTCGGCAGGCCTTCAAGGTGGATGGGCGATTCAAATTCTGGGGTGGTCTCGTGGTCGAAACTTGGGGTGGCGGTTCGGGCCTGGTGCAGGCGCTGTTCGACGGCGCAGCCGCTGCCGGTGTGCGCGTGATCTACGAGGCTCGCGCCCGAGAACTGACGTTCGAGGCGGGTCGCGTTGCCGGCGTGCGCGCTTCTTTACGCGGCGGAGAGACGCTTGATGTCGCGGTGAGTGCCGTGGTGCTCGCCTCGGGGGGCTTCGAGGCAAATAGCGAGATGCGAGCACGTTATCTCGGCCCCGGCTGGGACCTTGCCAAGGTGCGGGGATCGCGACACAACATGGGTGACGGTATCCGCATGGGGCTGGAGGCGGGTGCTGAGCCCTACGGCAATTGGTCCGGCTGCCACGCGGTCGGCTGGGACATGAACGCGCCGGCCTATGGCGACCTCGCGGTCGGGGATGGCTTCCAAAAGCACAGCTATCCATTCGGCATCATGATCAATGCCAAGGGCGAGCGCTTTCTCGACGAGGGCGCAGATTTCCGCAACTACACATATGCCAAATATGGCCGCGAGATCCTTGCCCAGCCAGGTCAGTTTGCCTGGCAGATCTTCGATGCCAAGGTGAGCCATCTGCTGCGAGACGAATACCGCATTCGTGAGGTCACCTGTGTCCAGGCAGATAGCATCGCCGATCTTGCTGCTAAGCTGGAGGGCGTCGACGCTGCGGGGCTTGAGCAGACCGTCGCCGCATTCAACACCGCCGTTCAAACCGATGTGCTTTTCAATCCCAATATCATGGACGGTCGTGGCACGGAGGGATTGGCGGTGGCTAAGTCCAACTGGGCTAATCCTCTCGACAATCCGCCCTATAAGGCTTACGGCGTCACTTGCGGCATCACCTTCACCTTCGGTGGCCTCCATATCGACGGCGAGGGTCGGGTCCTCGATACCGCTCAAGATCCGATCCCCGGTCTTTATGCGGCGGGAGAGTTGGTGGGCGGTCTGTTTTATTTCAACTATCCTGGTGGGACTGGTCTCACTTCGGGCGCGGTGTTCGGAAGAATCGCCGGCAGCGGTGCGGCGAACTATGTGACTCCCAAATGAGATACTTGTTGCGTGTTCTCGCACTGGTCTTCATGACTGGCCCGGCATATGCTGAGAGCGGGGGCGGTCTTGCTGTGGCGCTGATTGCGGACGGGCTGACCGCGCCGCTCCATGTCACTGCGCCAATGGGCGATGCGCGCATCTTCATCGTCGAGCAGCCGGGCACTGTGCGAATTATCGAGAATGGTCGTCTATTGGACCGACCATTTCTTGATATCTCCACTCGCCTGCGCTTCGGCGGCGAGCGCGGCCTGCTCAGTCTTGCTTTTCACCCGAACTATGCGCGGAACGGCTACTTCTTCGTCAATTACTCCGAAAAGGTGAACGGTGCGACGCGCATCGAACGCTATCGTGTCTCTGATGACCCCGACCGGGCCGACCCCGCCTCGGCGCAATTGGTTCTCCGCGTCGAGCAGCTCTATTCTAACCATAATGGCGGTCATATTCTGTTCGGACCGGATGGAATGCTCTATATTGCTATGGGCGATGGTGGCGGAGGTGGCGATCCAAAGGGTCACGGCCAAAACCTCGCAACGCTGCACGGTGCCCTTCTCCGGATCGATATCAACCGAGGCACACCCTACGCTATACCACGAGACAATCCCTTTGTCGGCGACACCGGTGGGCGCGATGAGATTTGGGCCTGGGGTCTCCGCAACCCATGGCGCATCGCATTTGATCGTGTGGCAGGCTTGCTCTATGTCGCTGATGTCGGCCAGAACGATTGGGAAGAGGTAACCATCGTGCCAGCTGCTGACAGTGGACTCAATTACGGATGGAACATCATGGAAGGCCGCCACTGCTTTCTAGAACCCAGTTGCGATTCCATCGGCCTTACTGCGCCAGCCTACGAATATAACCATGACGAAGGCTGTTCAATCACTGGCGGCCTGATCTATCGCGGTGCTGTCATGCCTGACCTGCGCGGTCACTACTTCTTCTCAGACTATTGCACCGGCTTCCTGCGCAGCTTCAGATACGCCGACGGCGCTGTCACGGAAACGACGAGTTGGGACGCTGGCAACCTAGGTCGCATTACCTCGTTTGGCGCAGACGCCACTGGCGAGCTTTATGTAACTAACTCGGGCGGCCAGGTCCTTAAGCTGGTACCTGCGTCCTAGACGCAGTTTAACCCCACCCATTGCTGCTGATGCCACGCCATTTACAGATCGCTGATCTGTGTGGCGCAGGTGGGGTAGGGTGAGTCGCGTCGTTTACTCAGCCGCTTCGCCGATCTCGGCTATGCTGTCGTTCCAGTGATTGGCAGTGCGCATTTGGGTAGATGCACGGAACTGCTCAGTCGATTTAGGCATTAGTTCGCCCGTGCCCCAATCGACGATCACCGCATAGCGACGAACCATATCAATGCTATCAATTTCGCCTTTTCGGTAACGCTTGGCTACTTCAGCCGGATCTTCCGCCAGCCAGCCGCGTCTTGCCTTCGCGATTTTTCGTCGCGCAGATTTGGTGGCTGCTGCATCGATCTCATATTGGGCGAGGTCAATATCAATCACCTTTAGGATCACGCCGTAATCTTTCTCGGCGCGCCCCAGGGAAACGTAATCGTCCTCCACATCACGCATTACCGCTTCTGGGTCGCGCTCCAACGGGTCACCGAGGCCGCCGCCACCGGCAGTTGGACGGCTGAACATATCACCCGGTTCAATAGCGACATCGGAGAAGATGGTACCAAGCCATTCTTTATGATCGGAGCCCGCGCGTTTGACCCAAAGGCCATGCGGGATTGATGGCAGTCCACCCTTAATGCCCCAGACAATGGCACGTTCACGGTCGCAGATATAAGAGAGCACTGTATTTTCGGCTTCGCGCAGGGTGCTGGTCTTCACTACACCGGCACCGCCGCGGAACTTGCCGGGTCCACCAGAATCGCAGCCGATCTCGAATTCGTTGGCAAGAATTGGTGAGAGACGTTCCTGGCCCTCTACTGGCTGGGTCTGCAGGCCAGTACCGAAGCAGGCAGTGGTAACGTTGCAACCATCCTTCGTAGCGCGACCGCCCCAGCCACCAGGCAGCCAATCGTAAAACATGAACATTGGCTTTCCTTCATGGCGGGTATCGCGTCCACCGGTTAGAAGATATTCGAGATTGAAGGCACAGGCGATGGCACGCTCGGGCATAATGTCTGACCAGATTTCATATATTGAATTCATGATCTTTTCGAACGGCATCAAAAATCCCGTTACTGCCACTGGCCAGGGTGCATCGACAATCGAATCCTTGGGCGCAATCACTTTGATCGGCCGATAGAATCCTGAATTGAGTGGCAGGTCAGGGAAGTAGGTCTTCATGCCGGCGACTACGCCCGAAAAGGTGGCGCCGAAGGCGGAGTTGTAGAGAGTGCTGATACAGTCGTGACTTCCGGTGAAGTCGTAGATCGCCTCGTCACCCTTGATTGTGAGCTTGACGTGGATCGGGATGAGCCCTTCTCCGAGCGCTGGGTCACGATCTATATAGTCCACCGTTTTCCAACAGCCGTCTGGCAGATCTGAGATGCGCTGGCGTGTCGCCTGCTCGACATAATCCTGCACTTCCTTGAAACCAGTGACCACTGTGTCCTTGCCGTATTTGTCGACCAGGCGAAGTATTTCACGCTCAGCGACTCGGGTCGCCTCGATTTGAGCTTGCATGTCGCCGATAACCGAGCTCGGATCGCGCGTGTTAGCCGCAATCATATTGGCTACGTCTTCACGGAATTCACCCTGATCAATAATGCGTACTGGCGTGATTCGGATACCCTCGCGAAACATCTCTTTGGCCATTACATCAAACGAGCCAGGTACACTGCCACCAACATCCGACCAATGGCCGTTCGACTGGCTGTAGGCGATTATCTCATCACCGACAAAGATCGGTCGGATTAGGCGGACATCGTTAAAATGGGTGCCGCCCGCATAGGGGTCATTGATGATGTAAACGTCGCCCGGTTTCATTTTGCCCTTGAACACCCGGATTACGTCCTTGCATGTGTAGTGTAGTGTACCGACATGCACAGCAATATCCATGTTTCCTTGGGCAATGGAGTCACCATTGGCGTCGTTCAGCGCCGAGGAAAAATCTCGGTTATATATCACGAAGGAATAACAGGTTCTGAGTACCTGCTCTGCCATCTGATCGACAGTCGTGATAAAAGAATTTTTCAACACCTCAAAAGTGACGGGATCAAGGGTGAGTCCACTACGGTTATCGCTCATTTGGATTCCTCCGAGACGTAGATTCGGATATTGAGCCACTCGTCCACTTCTACTCGCACATCGGGTGGAATGACGGTAGTTGAATCAAGTTGCTCTACGATCGCTGGCCCGCCGAAGATAGTGCCGGCAGAAAGGTCCTCATGTTGGAAAATCGGCGTGTCGATTGGGGCATCCATTTCGTCGAAAGCTACGAGCCGAGTGGCGCTGGGAGTTGGCGTGCCACCGCTTTTCGCGTGGCTCTGTAACTCTGCTTTTTGCGTGACGCCAATGGCGGTCAGGTTAAGGCGGAATAAATCGACATTCGCATCGTCGCGACGGAAGGCATATTCGCGCTCGTGATCGCGATGAAAGGCTTCGACTGCATCGTTGACTGAGGTAAAGGGTGCGCCGACCGAAACGGAAAGTGAGCGCCACTGGCCGGCATACATCATGTCGATGGCACGCTGGAGAAGCATGTCCTTTGCAGCGACACCTTCAGCTTTTAGCCGCACCCGCGCTTCGGTCTCCATTTCGGCGAACTTGGCCTCAATATTGCTAGCATCTGCCGCACTGGCCGGCATCAGATAGCTTTGCGCAAGATCGTGGCGGATATCGACCAGTAGACAGCCAAGCGCTGACGTGACGCCCGGGTTGGGCGGCACGATAACTGTTGGGATTGATAGCTCCTTGGCCAGCGCCACGCCGTGCAGCGCACCGGCGCCACCAAAGGCAATGAGCGCAAAATCGCGTGGGTCAAAGCCTCGACTGATCGAAATAAGACGCACCGCGTCGGCCATATTGGCGTTGGCCACGCTAACTATAGATTTTGCGGCTTCTTCTATCGTCATGCCGAGCGGTTCTGCGACACAAATTTTCACAGCATTTTCTGCGGCGGCACCATCGAGAGTGATATTGCCTCCAGCAAGCGAAGTGCCGAGGCGGCCGAGTGCTACGTTGGCATCTGTATTGGTCGGCACCTCGTTGCCTCGGCTATAGCACGCCGGACCTGGGTCGGCGCCGGCGGATTGTGGTCCGTTATGTAGTGCACCGACATCATCGATCCACGCGAGTGAACCACCGCCGGCGCCAATGGTCAGTACTTCAATAGAAGGGAAGCGAATGGGGTGGCCGAATTCAATTCCCCAATCCTTGGTAACGCGTGATTCCCCCCCATAGACCAGCGATACGTCGCAACTCGTGCCACCCATATCAAGGCCAATGGAATTCTCATAACCACACAGCATAGCAATATGGCGGCTGGCGATGGCACCGGCGGCAATGCCTGAGCCTGCAAGCCGTCCGGCAAAGCGCTGGGCCGTGGCCGGCGTCATAACCCCGCCGCCGGAATGGAGCAGCAATAGGTCGCTGCCATAGCCACCCTCTTTGAGCTGAGTACTCATCCGTTGGACATAACGCCCGATAACCGGGCTCAGGATAGAATTGACTACTGTGGTTGAGAAGCGCTCGTGCTCGAAGATTTCCGGTAGAGTATCGCTCGAGGTGATGATATCTGCGTCCGGCATTTCTTCGGCGAGAATTTCCCTGAGGCGCTGCTCGTGGGCTGGATTCATAAAAGCATTCATCAGGCAGATCGCAACCGATTCCACTTCCCGTTTTCTGAGTACTCGCGCCACTTCGCGTGCGTCGTCTTCATTAAGCGGTTCAACAACTTCGCCGGCATGGTCGATACGCTCGCTAACTACCAACCTATCGCGGCGGCGGATATAGGGCGGTGCAACATCGTCATAGGTGTCCCATAGCTCTTCTTTGTTCGCGCGACGGATTTCGATCACGTCGCGAAAACCGCGGGTGCAAACCATCGCGGCAGGTGGTAAGCGTCGAGTAATTAATGCATTGGTAGCCACGGTAGTACCGTGTGAGAAAAGCGATACATCCTTGAGGTCGACTTTGGCCTCGCTGAGGCCGTTCATGGCCCCCAGCAGGGGGTCGTCCGGGGTCGATGGTGTTTTGGCTACGCGGACCTCTCCGCTGGTCTCGTCCATTATACAGATATCGGTGAACGTTCCGCCAATATCTACGGCCACTCTAAGGTTTGACACGCCTTGATTACTCCCGTTGACTGAGCCCAGAGTGCCACTTTATCTGGTGGGAGCGGCAGGTCAATTGGGCAAATAGAACAAAACCATCATACCCTCGTAATGAGCATTTAATTGGCCCTTGGCAACTTATTTAGGCGCCGGGCGGACGACAGAGAACAAATTTGGATATGGCATGTCGGCACACTAATTGAATTTTGAAGGGGTTATTTCATTAGCGTGTCACATGCTCTAAGTGGCATGCTGGGAGGAAAGACGGCGTATAATTATTTTTGCAAAGAGCGATTTTGAATGAGAGTAGGAACTCTTTCATGACTACGAATATTGGCTTTGTTGGCTTGGGCACCATGGGCAAAGTCATGTCGCGTCGGTTGATGTCGGCGGGCTACCCCCTAACCGTTTGGAATCGCACCAAGGAGAACGGTGAAGAGGTCCTTAAAGATGGTGCTGCCTGGGCAATTTCGCCGAAGGCGGTTGCCCAAGCTTCGAAGGTCGTTATCACTATGACCTCGGACGCTGCCGCTTCGGAAGAGGTGATTTGCGGTCCGGATGGTGTACTTGAAGGTGCTCATGACGGGATGATCTGCATTGATTGTGCTTCAATCGCGCCGGAGGCCTCGCAGTCAAATTCCGAGCGTGCCGCGGAAAATGGCGTGGCACTCCTCGATGCACCGGTCTCCGGCGGACCGAAGGGCGCCGAGAACGGCGGGCTCGGTATAATGGTCGGTGGTCCGAAAGACGCGTTTAAGACGGTGGAGCCGATTTTAAACGAACTGGGCAAGATGGTGCTCTACACTGGTCCGAGCGGAAACGGCACGACCCTCAAGCTAATAGCTAATTTAGTGATGGGCGTTACCATCCAAGCTGTAGCAGAGTCGCTGGCGCTCGCTGCCAAAACAGGCATCCCGCCGCAATCGGCCATCGACATCACTTCGTTGCCAGTCACCGGGCCGCAGACCGGCGCAATGTCGACGCGCGGCCCACGTATGATTGAGCACAATTTTTTCCCCCCGCATTTTTCGACCAATAATATGGACAAAGACCTGACTGGTGCGATTCGCCTCGGCGAGAAATATGGCGTGTCGTTGCCGACCACGAGTGCCGCCCGGGAGATTCTGCGCGCCGTTAAATCGCGCGGTGAGGGACACATCGATTCAAGCGCCGTGGTCACCGTGCTAGAGGCTATGGCCGACACCCAGGTGAGCGGCGAAGAATAACCGTTTAAGAATTCAGCAAAAAGAGAACAACAATGTGGAAAGAGAGAAATTGATTCCGAAAAGCTGGATCCTCGACGATCCTCGTCGGTGACAACCTGCTGGTCGATATCTCCGCAATTACTTACCTTGCCTAATAGGACCCGTTCAACCAGCTTGGCTTTCCCATCATGTCGAAAAACCCTATATTGATGCTGACCCATATGACGTCCCGAGACGCCGGCGAGATCGCCATCATCGCTGCCGAGTTGGGCCACCCGGTGGAAGTGCGGCGTCTCAATAAGGGTGAGCCGTTGCCTGAAAATCTCGCCGACTATGCCGGATTCGTGTCGTTCGGAAGCCCGGCCAGCGTCAATGACACCCATGTCGATTTCATCCGTGCCGAACTCGATTGGATTCCGCGAGTACTGGCGGCAGAGGTTCCATTCTTGGGCATCTGTTTCGGCGCGCAGCTCCTCGCCCGTGTGCTCGACGCGAAGGTCGCACCGCATCCGGAGGGGCGATACGAATTTGGCTATTACCCGATAACTCCGGTGGGCGATAGCGGCGCTCTTAAAATGGACGCGCCACTTTATACTAGTCTGCGCCATGGCGAGGGATTTGAGTTGCCTAGGGGCGCTGAGCTTCTGGCCGCGGGTGAAATTTTCCCCCATCAGGCCTTTCGATACGGTGCCGCTAGCTTCGCTTTACAGTTCCACCCCGAGGTCAATGACGATGTGCTCGGATATTGGCTCGACCGTGATCCGCCGCCGGAGGATTTGCTAAAGCCCGGCGCGCAAAGTGCGGAGGTGCAATGTCTAAATCATGTCAAGTACCGCCCGGCTATGCATGGCTGGTTGCGCAATTTTTTCGCCGATTGGCTTACGCAAGGCGTTTAATATGTCGCACCTACCTTACGGCGGTTAGGACGCCTTGACCTTGATCAAACGCGTCTTCTTATTCCGTAGCGTTGGGCGAACCATACGCCGATAAGGATGACGACGCAGCCGGCCGCCTGCAAGGGCCCGAGCGCTTCGGCGAGGAGTAACCAGCCAAGAATGGCGGCGACCACTGGCTCGCCTAAGAAGGCGACGGCGGTGAAGGGCGCTGGCAGATGGGCAAGCGCGTAGGCTGCCAAGCCTTGGCCCACCGCATGAGCGATCAGGGCGAGGCCGATAATCATCGACCAACCAAATAGGCTCTCCGAAACGAAGCCCTCGCCGGTGAGGAGTGTTGCGAGCAGTAGACCGGGTAGGCTGAACAAACCGCTCCAGAACATGATAGCGCCGGTCGGTAGGCTGGCACGCAGATGCTTAATAGTCAGCATGTAGGAGCCAAAGAAAAAAGCGGTGACGATGCCGAAGATGTCACCGAGGAAGTCGCCACCACCAAAGGCTAATGACGAGCCGAGAAGCATAGCGCCGCCGATCAGCGTTAGCAGGAAGCCGGCGAAAAAGCCGCGGTTGAAGCGTTCGCCGAAGAAGAGCCAGGCTCCTAGAATGACGAAGATTGGCGAAGAGCAGGCGAAGAAGGTCGAATTGGCGACATTGGTGAGCGAAATCGACCAGTGCCAGAACACCAGATCGCCTGACCAAAAGAGACCCGAGAGCGCTAGCAGCAGCCAGTCTGCGCGCCGCAAGGATCGCTTCTTGGCGCCGGCGGGCGCGCTGTCTGCGGGCACTTGGGTTCGACGTTCCAGCCCTAGCCAGAGCAGCAAGAATGGTAGCGCAAAGGCGACACGGTAGAGCGCCGTTGCATTCGGCCCAAGCTCTGAGAGGCGCATAAAGATCGGTGCGAAGCCAATGCTGACGATACCCGCTGCGAGGGCGAGGAGAGCAAGACGCGTGGCACCTGGCGAAGGCAGAGAGGGGGCGACGATGGTGTGCTCCAGCGTGAGTGTCGGTTAGAACGGTGGCGAGAATCTTATCGTCTGTAACGATGTCTGACCATGCTGGCGCTCAGCGTAGCGCTTCGCTATGTTTTGCACAGGTTCAGGCGAGGGAAAACGATGAAACTTGGCATGTTCATGATGCCCGTCAACGATCACAGGCGCGACACCCATACAGTGCTTAAGGAAGACGTGGGGATCGCTGTACAATGCGATAAACTTGGCTTTGACGAATTTTGGATCGGAGAGCATTACACCACCCTCTCTGAGCCAGTGTCCTGCCCCTTCATGTTCCTTGCCAACCTGATTGCGCGCACGGAGAACATCAAACTCTGTACCGGCGTTGTCAATCTGCCGCAGCGCCACCCAGTGCAGGTCGCGGCCCATGCCGCCATGCTTGATCATCTCAGCGACGGCCGTCTGGTGATGGGTGTCTCCCCCGGCGGCCTAGTGAGCGATTTCGAGATGTTCGGCGTGACTGATCTCCAAGTTCGTCGTGAAATGGCCGGCGAATGCATCAATACTGTGCTCAAGTTATGGTCGACTAGCCCGCCCTACCATATTTCTGGTAAATATTGGAACATCCGCCTGGACGAGCATTTCTATCCCGATCTCGGCGTCGGCGAGTTGGTGAAGCCCTATCAGCAGCCCCATCCGCCGCTGGTTGCTTCGGCCATGAGCCCTAATTCCGGCAGCGTCCATACGGCTGCGATCAAGGGCTGGGGGGTAATTTCGGCCAATTTCGTGCCCGCTGCCACCATCAAGACCCATTGGGATGGTTTTGCCGCTGCTTGCAACGAGGTTGGGCGCATTCCTGAGCCGGCAGACTGGCGTGTCGCACGCACCATCTTCATCGCCGAGGACGACGCGGAGGCTAAGGCCTATGCGCGCGATCCGGAAGGCCCTTTCGCCCATTATTTTGGTTATCTCGTGGAACTGATTCGCCGCGCCGAGTTCCATGCCATCATGAAGGCGACGCCTGAAATGGCGGACGAGGCAGTGACGGCGGAATATGCCTGTGAGAGTTTCATCATTGCCGGTAGTCCGGAAAGCGTCTCCGATCAAATCCTCTCGCTCCGCGAGGAAATCGGACCGTTTGGCACTATCCTAATGACGGCCGCTGATCTCCAAGGCGAAGAGCATAAGACGAAGCTGATGCGCTCTATGGAATTGATGGCGGGCGAGGTGCTGCCGCGCTTGCGCGCGCGGCTGGCGATAGAGGCTATCGTCTAACTGTTGAATAAAAGCTTTGTAGAATGCTCGGACGTCGAGGGTCTAATTTGTCTTGCTAGCGTTTCTTCGTCCTGGGCGCGCTTGCCGCGCTCATGGAATTTATCTCCATAGACCTTAGGCTTGCTTTTCATTT
>CAZUXZ010000214.1:0-2723 GCA_964624055.1 uncultured Rhizobiaceae bacterium
TGCCAGAGCCTGGCAGGAATGTCCGGTTACTGCACAAAGTGTACTATTGACCCAATCCCGTAGCTCTCCGTGCCGCCGCAGGGCGCCCCCCGTTTGTCACAGATCGAACAACTCCTGCGGATAGCGGTAGGCGATGCAACAGGTTCCCCATTCCGGGTGGTCGAGGTCGAAAACCGTGTAGGCGAGTGTCACAATCGTGCCGTCTTCCAGGCAGACGGTGCTGGGGTAACCGCAGTCCTCGAGCAGGTAGCTGTCAGTGATGACGTACTCCCGCTCTGTATCAAAGCTGCTGCCACCGTCGCGGCTGACGATGGCTCGCACGCCAAATGGAGGCTGCCGGAGACCGTAGGTGATCAAGACGTTGCCGTTGCCCAGCCTGGCGATCGAGCCCGGATGGCGCAGGCGGCTGGTTCCCTCCCGACCGGCGAGAGCCGGCGCCCAGCTATGCCACGTTCGACCACCGTCATCGGATCGGGTTATTTGGCTTGGACCCTGGGGATCGCGAACGTAAGCTAGCCAGGTGGCCTGATATAGTTGAAGAAAGGCGGTCTCCGTCTTGCCCGCCCCGACGAGCTGCGGGCCATGCCACTGACGACCGTCGTCGTCGGATCGATACAGGTAGCTCATACGGCCGGGCAGATCAGGTTGTCGTGCATACGCCTCCGAGGTGTACCATCCTCGCGCGTTGAAGACGAGTTGGTTGTCGTGTAACCGGCGCATCTGGCCGTACGGATGCAGAAGGAGTTCCGGCTCCGACGATGAAGGTGGCAGCTCCTGTGGCGTGGACCAGCTCAGGCCCCGGTCCGCCGAGCGTGTAACCTGCGTGCTCCAGCCCGGTGTCCGGCGTTTAGTGGGTCGACCCGCCGCATCGTGTCGACCGTCCAGGCCATACGCGAGAACGAGGTCGCCGTTACCGGCCACCCCCAGCGCCGGGTCCAGGCAAGCCAGGTCCTCTTCCAGATCGCCGCAAGCTACCGCTGCCGGTTCCGACCACGTGCAGCCACCGTCGTCAGAAAGGGAAAGGCTCAACTCGCCGCCACTACCGATATGCGGCGCCCCAGTCCGTGTGATCGCGGCCAGACCGCCATCGCCGATTTCTACAAGCACGGGGAACAGACCTCCCCCAGGAACGCCCGGCTCCGGCATAGGCGGCGTCGGCTCTAGCAGGAGGTCGTGACGCCGCGCATCCTTAGCCAAACCGGGGTGCTCTGATAGGAACTGGTTGCGCCAGTCTGCTCCGTAGAGGATTTCATGGGCGCAGGGCCACCGGCGCCCGGTCGTGACGACGGGATAGGCCTCAATCTGCTGTTGACGGTAGACCTCCGCAGGCGTTTTCATCGAGTCAGAGTCTCACGAATGACGCATTGACGCATTCCGATTTCGCAATATAGGCGGCTGCCCCTATACGTGCTGATGGTTCCCAACCTATCGCTGAACCTCTCGCGATTGCGCCCAATGCGTGGTTAACCGAACATTCAGTACCCACTTCCATTACCCACTTCCCTGCCATGGCTGAGACCTACAAGTAAATTGCTCCGCCCAACTACCGAAATCACCGATTTCATCCATCGCGCCCTCTCCGGACGCGCTCCGTCGGGCAAGTTCTGCTTTGCCGTGTTAGCTGACCTGCATATCTGGGGATCGAACCAGCTGTGGGCGGACGACGAGGTGCGTGAGTGTCTGGAACGCTGCCGTGACGCCGGCGCAGCCTTCGTGTTCGTGGTCGGCGACCTGGGCACCACGGAGACCGAGGTGCCGCGAGGCGAAGGCAAAGCGCGCCTCCCGGATGTGTTTAACGAGTGCATCGCCGCAGTCGAGGGGTGTCCCCCCGTATTCTTCAGCATGGGCAACCACGAGCCGGATGGGGAGGGTAAGAGCTCCTGGTTGCAGGCACTCTACCCGGGAGCCTTGCCCGACCTGAAGGGCAGCGCCAACGAGCGCTTCTTCTACTTCTCCTTCGACTTTGGCGGCTGCCACTTCGTCGCCCTCGATGGCCACGGCACGGTGCCGGGCGCACCGCCGATGTGCATCGGTGACGGCCCCACCCATTTCGCGAAACTGCCTGACGAGGAGTTCGCCTGGCTTAGGCAGGATCTGGATCGGCATCGCGACCGACTCACCTTCGTCTTCATGCACGAGCCTGTCGCGCAGATCACACATAACCGGCCGTGGCTCCTTCTGCAAAATCGAGGCCGCCTCCTCGGCGAGTTGCAGCGCTCCCCCGACGTCAAGTGGGTCTTCCAGGGGCACATCCATCACCTCAGCCAGGTCGGCGGCTACGGGCTGAACCTCTGTCACGTGGGACGCCGAGTCCCGCAACTCGTCGAGGTTGATGGGCAAAGCGCGGAGCTTTTCGACCTGCAGCCCGGCGGAGTCACCACGCCAGTGCAGTTTACAACGGTGGAGAACTACGAGCGAGACCGCTGGGACCGGCGAGACGGGCGCGTCGTCTACCGCCTTTCCGAGCACGGTCCACAGAGCGACCGAGGGTTCTTTGAATCCGCCGCCGTCGTAGAGGCGGATGGAGGGGTCACACCTCCCTCGGGACAGGGAACGATGATTCGGGTGTCGCAGACACTGGAGCCCAAGGAGCCGGGGCAGGTCCAGGACCTGTATGGCTACCTGGCGTTGGACTTCGTCCTGCCGATCTACGACGGCATGACCTTCGAGTACCAGGTCTACTGGTCGGTCGAGGCCCCTCACGACCATTTCGCTCTTGTACC
>CAZUXZ010000215.1:0-19004 GCA_964624055.1 uncultured Rhizobiaceae bacterium
TATTGTTGCAGCCCCGGGCGGTCCAATGCGAATAGACATGCAAAATCCTCCGACCGAAATCAGGGTCAGGGTGCAACGGGCCCGGTTTGATGTTGCGATGGAGCGACCCTTGCCGCCACCCTTGGCCGACCCTAGGCTGGATTTTAGAATTAGCAAAGTAACAGCGTGCGCCTACGAGATCAAAGCTGGCGAATACATCCAGGTGATTGACGTTGACGGTCGCGAGTGCTCGGACTTTCAAGCATTTCATCGCGCTGACCTTGATCGCGGTATACAGTACGATATCGATCCGACTGTGACGCGCTACGCGATAGGCGCCCTTTATCCAGGTCCCGGTCTCTTTTCGAAGTTCTACGATGCAGAATTGCGCCCGTTGGTCGAGGTCGTTCGCGATACCGTGGGTCGACACGACACGTTCGGACTAGCCTGTAATGCAAAATATTATGACGACATGGGCTATCCTGGACACGTTAACTGTACCGACAACTTCAATGCAGCGTTGGCGCCCTTTGGCGTTGCGCCGCGTCAAGGTTGGGTGGCAATAAACTTTTTTTACAACACAACGGCCGATGTATTAAGCAATCAAATCTCTTTCGCGGAACCATGGTCGCGGCCGGGCGATTATGTATTGTTGCGTGCGGTCACAGATTTGGTTTGTGTCTCATCTGCTTGTCCGGACGATATTGATCCGGCGAATGGTTGGAACCCGACTGACATTCATATTCGGGTTTATCCCGAAAAAAATATGTTTTCAAAGGGGATTGCACACAGAATGACGGTAGATTCAGAACCCCAGTTAACGCGTGAAACCGCATTTCACACCCGCACTTCTGCGTTGACGCGTAACTTCGTTGATTATAACGGCTTTTGGACTCCGGCTAGTTATACCAAGTATGGCGCTATCCAGGAGTACTATGCCTGCCGCGAAGGCGCGGTGGTAATGGACTTGTCGCCATTACGCAAATTCGAAGTACTCGGCCCAGATGCTGAAGAGCTTTTGCAGCGCACACTCACGCGCAATTTGCGTAAGCTCGCCGTCGGCAAAGTTTCATATACGGCAATGGTGAGCGAAAGTGGGGGAATGCTGGACGATGGCACGGTGTTTCGTCTTGGGCAGGACAATTTCCGCTGGATAGGCGGAACTGATTACAGTGGTATCTGGCTTCGCCAAAAGGCATCTGAATTGGGACTTCAGGCGTGGGTCAGAAGTTCGACTGATCAGCTTCACAATATCGCCGTGCAAGGACCAAAGAGCCGCCAAATATTGCAAGAGATCGTCTGGTCGGCACCGCTTCAACCGAGTCTTGGCGAACTCGGGTGGTTCGGGTTTCTCATTGGCCGCATCGGTGACTTCGATGGGATCCCGATCTTGGTATCGCGTACAGGATATACAGGTGAACTCGGTTACGAAATATGGTGCCATCCAAAGGATGGCCCGGAGCTCTGGAACGCTGTGTGGAAAGCTGGCACGCCGCACGATCTCACCCCGCTTGGTCTCGACGCCCTCGACATGTTGAGAATAGAATCGGGTTTGATTTTTTCTGGCTATGAGTTTGACAATCAGACTGACCCGTTCGAAGCTGGGATCGGTTTCGCCGTGGCGCTAAAGTCCAAGGCGGACGAAGATTTCATTGGCAAGGACGCCCTGATCCGCGCAAAGCAACACCCCCAGCGACGGCTTGTTGGACTTGAGCTGGCTGGTAACGAACCGGCGGCTCATGGTGACTGTGTTCATGTTGGGCGCAGCCAGGTTGGCGTGATCACTTCTGGGACTCGCTCACCGACACTCAAGAAGAGCATCGCGTTGTGTCGGATTTCGGTGGAGCACGCAACAATCGGAGCGCAAGTGGAAGTCGGAAAACTCGACGGTCACATCAAGCGTATACCGGCGACTGTCGTCGCACTACCGTTTTACGATCCAGAGAAGACGCGCCCACGCTCGTGACGGCACGGAGCCTCATATTTTCTGATTAACACAATCGGTCTTCCAGAAAATATCAGAGCATGCTCTGACGTGTGAAGAACTTCGCCAGCATCGAGATTTAACTACCGGTTTTTTCATGATCAAGCATGAAGGAATAGTCGCCTTGTGGCGATTCTAGGAAACACTCTGCACTTTAGGAGTTATGCTTTAGATTATGCGACGCTCGTCGACTGTTTCCTGCCGGACTATACGTCGGGGCATTATGATCGTGGAAACCGCTGCAACCAGCGCAACGCCTGTCGCGACGAGACAAGAAGAAGTGTAATCGCCAGTAAGGTCATAAAGTCGACCTGCAGTCCAAGGTGCGACCAGACCGGCGACACCCCACGCCGTAAACACTTGGCCATAATGCCGCGCCATTTGTGATGGGCCAAAATAGAAGAGCGTGATGGCAGGATAAAGCACAATCGTCGCGCCGTATCCGAGCCCAATCAAAATGAGTAGAATCAAGGCGGTCGTTGGGCTCCAGGCGAAGGCCAAAACGCCAAGGGATGTCGCCGAGATTAGTGCGATCAGAGCAATAATCCACCGCAGCGGCAAACGATCAGCGAGTAGACCGGCTATAATTCCGCCGACAGCGCTTCCAAACGAGACGAGCATGACCGCTAGCCCGGCCTGGTCTTTCGTCGAACCAGTTGTCGTAGCGATGCTAGCGGCGTGACCAATCACCATGAGTCCGGCAAAGGCACTACCGCAGTAGCCAAGCCAAAGAAACACCGAAATTTGCACCCACCCGGAGTTGGGCGAGGCTGGCTTTTTTTGATTTGGTGACTGGAGCTTTACGCCAGAACAATATGTCATTACAGCACCTACTAAAGACACCGTCAGCATTACAATTGCTGCGACGGCTAGAGCGGTATCATGACCACGGTCGATAATAAGCGCGTTGAAAATCCGTGCGAAAGCGAGTGTCCCCAATGCATATACGGCGGTGACCCCCCCCATCGCAGTTGCCGCGTGAGTCGGGAAACTCCGCGCAGCAAGTTGTAGCGCGAGCGCATAACCGAGCCCATTGGCGAAGCCAAACATTAGCCCGTAGCCGATGTAGAGCCACAGCATATCTCCGAGCCAGATCGGCAATGCAAGCCCTAGTGCGCTTGTCAATCCGACCAGCGCAAAAATCTTTGGTGCCGATGCTGCGCGGAAAAGCCAATGCGACGCCAGAACGGCAACTGTGAGCGCGGTCAATGCCACGGAGTAAACCAGCGAAACGCTCTCTCGCGAAACATTGAAGGATAATTCGAACGGTTCGATAAATATGCTGAAGGCGTGAATCGAACCGAGCGACCCTGTTAGCAAAACGGCTGCTACCAAAGAAAATAAAGGACGATTGGGTAAAGCGAGCACTGCGGTTATCGGATAATTTGAAACCCTTTGACCTTAGTATCGCGATCTGATGCGTGATTATGATCGGGTGTCACGCAGAAGGTGAGGACACACAGGGCTTTTAGCAGACTAATATACTTTCTTTCCAAAAATTTACCTGTTCATAAGCATTCTTTGTCAAATGATGCGTATGACGCCACTCGCAGTGTATCCGCTACTAGCGAAAGGTGACGACCTAACCTAGCACAAATTTGCACAACTTTGATCAGGCTATGCTCGGTACTGATTAAGAAACGATATAACTACGTTATTATCTGGCCGCATAAAACTTTTAGATGCCGGCCGCAGCCGTCATCGGCTGCAGCGCTGAATTAATCTTGCTGTACTAAATGAAGATCGACTGAGGTGCAATTGGCAGAACCGATGGGGAGTCGCCCCCATAAGAAACGTGATCTACTCGGCCTATTTGCATTCATCATTTTGTGTCTCGCGGTATCTGCTGGTGGTGGCACCATTACAGCAACGAGCGTCGACACTTGGTATCAAGCTCTAGAAAAGCCAACGTTCAATCCGCCGGACTGGTTATTCGCACCGGTTTGGAATTTACTTTATTTGCTGATGGGCATCGCGGCTTGGCGAGTATGGCGACTTCAATCATCCAAGACGTTGCGACTAGTTTATATAGTTTTCGGCTTGCAACTGTGCCTCAACCTAGTCTGGACTTACTTATTTTTTTGGATTGCGGCGGATTGATTTGGCATTAGTCGACTCCGTTGTTCTGCTCGCCGTGATCGTCGCAAATATGATGATGTTTCGAAACATAGACCGCCTGGCGGGTCTATTGTTTGTGCCCTACACCGTCTGAGTCACCTACGCAACAATACTTAATGCATCACTTTGGGTACTCAACGATACCTAGAGAAAGAGGCTAAGTTCAGAAACCGAGAGCTCAGCATGAAAAGGACGGCCAATTGCGACCAGACCGATACGGCGAAGCCGCGTTATGTCCAAGGCTGCATCTAGCCTATGGGGTACAAAGGCTTTGAAAAGTAGATCACTGGTCTTCCAGTGTGGGCCTGCAGTGAAATGAGCTCGATAGGATTGCCAAGGCCGGACACTATCGGTTGTACGAAGATGAACTGAGTATTTTTCACCATTCCCGCGGGCGACGATACGCACTCCGGCGAATTTGGACGCGTCAATCGTATCTCCTGAAGCAGCCAAATTGAGAGTCGCCTGGACGAACCCACCGTTGTTCTCCAGACAAACATCGCCCGTCATAAGTAAGCTTGTGCGACCAAATATAGCACTGTGGGATATGCAGGCTTTAGAGATTCCGCCCATGACTTGGTCGCTAACCCCACGCCATTGAGTGCCCAGCTTGGACACGAGGCGTTCATCAGCAAAGTCGTCTATCAGCACGGAACCCCTCTGTCCTAAGGTCTTCATATTGCGCAAGGGGTTAGTCCCGAACGGCCCTGTGCCCAAAAATACCTTGGAGCATTGCCTCCTGGCCAGATCTGATTGTGACCTGGAGCGCGTGTATCAAATTTTCGGGAGCCAAATGCTCTTACCTTCCGCGCATCATAAGCCACATCATTCGCTTGCGAGGCAGAAATCTACATGCCAGAAGACATTGTACAATGTCCGAGGTGCAGCGTGTTGGACAGGCGCTCGGCCTTATACTGAGCAAAGTGGCAAGACAATATGACGACAATCCTTTGGTTTCGCCACGACCTCAGGCTAAGCGACAACCCTGCTCTCGACGCGGCTCTCTCGCTCGGGCGGCCCGTTATCCCTGTTTTCATATTTGATGACTCCCAAGCCGGCGAGTGGTCGCTAGGTAGCGCCTCACGCTGGTGGCTTCATGGCTCTCTGTCTGCGCTCGCTGCTAAGATTAAATCGCGTGGAAACCAGCTTATCTTCAAGGCAGGTTCTACTGAAACAATCATCAGTGAACTGTTGTCCGGGACTGATGCTACAAGCGTCTATTGGAACAGGCGTTATGAACCCTGGGCCATAAAACAAGACAAGGTCATCAAGACGGCTTTGAAAGCCAAAGGCCTAGACGTTCGTAGTTTTAACGCTGGACTGTTGCGAGAACCGTGGGCGATCAGTACGCAAAAAGGTGAGCCATACAAGGTTTTCACGCCGTTCTGGAAGGCATTGCGCGCACTCGGCGAACAGGATCAATCGCTCCCTGCACCCGCTCTAATTCCAGCGCCAAGCAACTTTCCTCAGAGTGATGAATTGGGCTCATGGGGGTTGTTACCCGAAGCACCTGACTGGGCAGAAGGTTTGCGCGACACATGGACACCAGGTGAACAAGCAGCTTACTCACGCTTGGAGGATTTCACAGAAAGCGCCGTTTTCGATTATCAAACCATGCGAAACTTTCCTGGAGTATCAGGTACATCGCGTCTTTCTCCGCATTTGCATTTTGGAGAGGTCGGCCCACGTCAGATATGGAATGCCGTCGCTATCAGTGCCGTCGTTAATAACGGAAAACAAATATCTCGTGGTGTTGAGACCTATCTCACCGAGATCGCCTGGCGTGAATTTTCCTATCACCAATTATTTCATTTTCCTCAATTGCCTTCTTTACCGTTTCGCACCGAGTTTTCTTTTTTTCAGTGGGAGAATGACTGTAAAGCACTCTCTGCTTGGAAACGGGGGATGACGGGATATCCGATCGTCGATGCCGGAATGCGCCAATTATGGAAGACAGGCTGGATGCATAATCGAGTCCGCATGATCGTAGCATCCTTTCTGATAAAGGATTTGCTGATCGATTGGCGAATTGGAGAGAGGTGGTTTTGGGATACGCTCGTTGATGCTGATCTCGCGAGTAATTCAGCAAGCTGGCAATGGGTTGCAGGATGTGGAGCTGATGCGGCACCCTATTTCCGTATCTTCAATCCTACTCTTCAAGGGACGAAATTTGATCCCGATGGCAATTATATTCGAAAGTGGGTGCCTGAATTATCTAGGATTCCAGACCGTTTGATTCATGTACCGTGGAAGGCCAAACCAATCGAACTAGCTGATGCCAGCGTTAAACTCGGCCGTGATTATCCATTACCAATTGTTGACCACTTGACCGCAAGAAATCGCGCTCTCGAGCGATACAGAAGAATTAAATCAGTTTAAGCTTGCCGTAGATGGCACAGTATTTCGGATACAGTTCTTGATAAAGTCGGGCACTGATGAGCGCATTTTCTAAACCTTAGGAGAGAGGATCCAATTGCCCAGTTTTAGTCCGGTTTAGATGACGAACTGTGACTGTTTGATCGATGTCAACCGCCCAAAATGTAGAACCTCGCTGCTCAGGGTGTCTTTGAAGAGTTGTTGTAACCGTTTTCCTGAGACTACTCATGGACTGGAGCGACTATGCGGCCCTGGGATGGTTCCTAATAGTGCCGAAAGTAACGCCCTGCAGCAGTTGATTTTGCAGCAGGAAAGTGACGATCAGAACGGGAAGGAGATATAGCGTCTCGATCGCCGCCAATAGACCCCAGGGTACGCTAAAGCCCCCACCAACATTGGCACCAATGGCAACAGGAATGGTGCGGGTCTCCGCACCGGTGAGTAGCAGTGCCATGAGAAATTCATTCCAGGTCAGGATGAGGCCCAAGGTGCCGGTTGCGGCGATGCCGGCTTTGACCTGCGGCAGTGAGACAAGAAAGAAAATACGCCATTCCGAACTGCCGTCGATGCGTGCTGCGTCTTCAAGGTCGCGCGGCAAATCATCGAAAAAGCTCTTCATAATCCATATGGTGAAGGGCAGATTGAAAGCCGTGTATAGAAGGATAATTCCAAGATAGCCGCCGCTCAGGTTAGTCATTCGAAACAGCATAAAGATTGGAATTATATAGACGATAGGTGGCAACATGCGTGCTGTTAGGATAAGGAGCATGAACGTGTCATTTCCCTTGATCGGCCAGCGGGAGAAAGCGTAGGCCGCCGCCGTGCCTAGAATCAGCGCTAGACAGACGCTGGTCGCGGCGATGATGACACTATTCATGAAAAACAGGCCAAACCCTGTATCCAAAACCTCGCCACCGCGATAGAAAGCGCGCGAGAAAATTGCCGCGAAGTTATCGAGCGTTGGTGTAAAGCGAAGGGTGAAGGCGAGCGTATCGCTTGGACCCTTGAACGCGGTGACGATGATCCACAGGACCGGAAAGAAATAGGCAGCACTGATGAAAGCGGTGAAGGCGCTTCGCGCCCAGCCGGCCGAGCCGATCTCGTGCCGCTTAGACACCATTTTAAATGTGCTCCGTTTAGGTCAGCAGCAGATAAACAAAGCCGATAGCGATGCCCACCGCTACAACCAGAATGGCAAGCACGATAGCGAGCACTTTGAGCACTCGGCCGAAGCTGTTTTGCGTATTCGCGAAGGGCACCACGTTGAAGGTCAGGCCGCCGATCACCACCATGATGCAACCTGCAGTATAGAGTTCCTTGACGAAGGGCTGGAAAATGAACAACAGCGCCAAGAGGCAAATAGCGATCACTGAAGAGACCACCAGGCGTGCCGTGCGCGGCGACATATTACGGTGAAGCGCTGCGATCTTCATGGCGCGATCCTTTCGCCGCTCGCGTCGAACAGATGAATCTGCGCGGTCTGCGGGCGGACATGCACCTGTGTACCATGGGTCAGCGCGGCGCGATGGTCTGTTACCACGCGTAGGTCCTCCGCCTCAGTCGTTAGATGCAGCAAAGTCTCGGCGCCCATCGGCTCGATTAGGTCAACGCGACCAGAAATTGTGTCGTCGGCGCTCTCCGACGAGAGGTCAAAGCCGCGTGGCCTTACGCCAACAGTCATTTCCTTGTGATTCGCCGACGCCACGAGGGGTAGGGAAACCCGTTGGCGGCACAAGACGAGGCTGAGGTCGCCACTCACGTTCGGTTCAACGTCATGGCCGGCTATCAGGTTCATTTGCGGTGTTCCGATGAAGCCAGCGACGAAAAGATTAGCCGGACTGGCGAATATCTCGTGCGGTGTGGCAATCTGCTCTATCAACCCGTCGCGCATCACAGCAATGCGGTCGCCGATAGTGAGCGCCTCAATCTGATCATGGGTAACGATGACGCTCGCTTTGTTGAGGTTTGAAAGCAGCATCTTTATCTGGCCGCGCATTTCCTGGCGAAGCGCTATATCTAGTCGGCTCAGTGGCTCGTCGAACAGGAAGCAGGTTGGGTTGCGGATTATTGCGCGGCCTACCGCGACGCGCTGTTTCTCGCCTTCTGACAGACGGCCTGGGATGCGCCCAAGTGCGTGGCTAAGTTCAAGGATTTCGGAAATATGAGCAACCCGGCGTTCAATCTCCACGTTGTTAATTTTTTCCGCGTGGAGCGGGAAGGCAAGATTTTCTGCAACCGTCAAGCTGGGGTAGAGAGCGTAGAACTGGAACACCATGGCGATGTTGCGTTGCGCTGGCTTGAGATCGTTGACTCGCTTGCCTGCGATGAAGATATCGCCCTCGGTCGCCCATTCGAGACCGCCGATCATGCGGAGCGTCGTGGTCTTGCCGCAACCGGAGGGACCGAGCAGGCACATTACCTCGCCGGCCTCGACATCGAGATCGACGGCATCAACCGCGGTAAGCTCACCGAAGCGTTTGGTAAGGTTGCGCAACTCAATATCGGCCAAGTTCTCCTCCACTAGCGCTTGATTGTGCCGAAGGTGACGCCGCGCAGAAGCTGGTTCTGTAGCAAGAAGGTCACTACCACTACCGGGATGAGGAAGAGAGTCTCGATCGCCGCCAGCAGACCCCAGCGCACGCCAATATCGCCACCGATTGTCGATGCCATGGCTACCGGCACTGTGCGCGTCTCGATACCTGTCAGGAGTAGGGCGAAGAGATATTCGTTCCAGGTTAGGATGAGACCGAACACTGCCGTCGCGGCGAGACCAGCCTTAACCTGCGGCAGACAGATCTTGAAGAAAACTTTAGTTTCTGACGAGCCGTCCATTCGCGCCGCATCCTCCACATCGCGTGGAATCTCGTCGAAGAAGCTCTTCATCATCCAGATCGTGAAGGGCAGATTAAAGGCAGAATAGAGAAGAATAATGCCGATATAGCTGCCCGACAGGCCGGTGACACGGAACATCAGGAAGATCGGAATGATCACGATGATTGGCGGCAGCATGCGGGTTGTTAGGATGATGAACATATAAGTGTCGTTGCCCCTGAGTGGGTAACGCGAGAAGGCGTAGGCCGCGAGGGTACCGATGATCAAAGCGATTAAGACGCTGGTGCCGGCGATGAAAATGCTGTTGAAGAAAAACAGGTCGAATTTGGTATCTATCGCCTCGCCACCGGACTGATAGGCGCGTGAAAACACGGCAACAAAATTCTCGAAGGTCGGCGTGAAAATGAATTTGGGAGGAATGGCGAGCGCATCGGTGTGGCTCTTGAAGGCCGTTAGGATTATCCACAGCACAGGGAAGAAATAGACGAAACTAATCGCCGCGGTGATGGCACTCCGCCCCCAGCCAGCCTTGCCGATTTCTCGTCGCCGCGCCATATCAGTCCTCCCGTTCGGCCGAGCGCTGGCGTACAAAGAAGAGATATAGGTTGGTCAGCACAATAACTGCGAACAAGAGGATATAGCCGAGCGCGGCGGATTGGCTAGTTTTGAAATATTGGAAGGCGACGCGGTAGACGTAAACGGCGATGGTCTCTGTCGAAGTGCCGGGACCGCCTTCGGTGATGATCCAGACGATGTCGAACAGCTTAAACGCTTCGATTGTGCGGAACAGGATCGCGAGCAGCAGCAGGCCGCGGATATATGGGAAAGTGATTGTCCAGAAACGTCGCCAGGCCGAGGTGCGGTCGATCGCCGCCGCCTCATATAGATGCTTGGGTACGCTCACTAGCCCGGCGAGAACCAATAGCATGACGAAGGGCGACCACATCCAGACATCGGCGAAGATGACGCCGGCAATCGCACCCTCGGGTGAGGCCAGCAGGATGTATGTCTCTCCGGTGATAGACTTGATCGCCTGGCTCAATAGGCCAAAGGTAGGCTCGTAGTAATAGCGGAAGAAGGCGCCGACGGCGACGAAGCTCAGCATCATCGGAGTCAGCACCAGCATCAGCATGATGCGACGGCCGGGGAAGGTCTTCTCAAATAACATGGCGAGCAGAAAGCCGACGACGAGTTGCAGGATGACGTCTATGGAAACCACCATGGCGGTGGTCTGGAAGCGGTCCCAGACATTTGGATCACCTAGGACTTTTATGTAATTCTTGAACCAGACGAATTCCGGTTCCTTGATGCGGTTGGCGCGGTATTTGAAAAAGCTCAGGCCGAATGACCACAGCAGTGGGAAGATGTTCATCAAAACGAGGACCAAGATGGCCGGAGTGACGAGCAGCGGTCCCCGGTTCTCGGAGAGGAATTGCTGGAGAATGCTCTGCTTATGTTGATATTGCCGGTATCGCTCGGTCATCGACTAAGGCGCCCAGAATATTTTTCAAATTGTTCAACAAAATTAAAAGAAAGGCCGGGAGCGAACAGGCCGCCCCCGGCTCTTCGCGTATAATTTCGGGTCTACTCTATATGGCCCGCGTCGCGAAGAAGGTCGTCTTGAAACGTAGCGATGCTGTCCAGAGCTTCCTTGGCGGAAATCTGGCCGGTGATCGCTTTGTCAAAGGTCTGCTGCTGTTGCACCAGGAGTTCGAAAAACTCTGGAATGTGCCACACATCCTTCTGCCACTGAAGTTGTGGCCCGAAGGCGTGGTTCCACGGTCGATAACTCATGTATTCGTCCGTCGTGTGCACGCTCTGTAGCCCGCTTTGGCCGCCGGCGGCGGCGAACATGTGCTGTACGTCGCTTGACAGCCACCACTTGACGAAATCAACAGATTCCTGTGTCACAAGGTCGCTGTTCCAGGTGGTCAGCACGAAGGGTTGCCCGCCGATGTTCGACCAGCGGGTGATGCTGCCATCGTTATTACGCAAGCCTGGCATCTGCGCAAAGTCGACACCATCGGCAACCTTGGAGGTTTCGGGGGAAATTGCGGACTCACCAAAACCGATCCACTGAATGTTCCAGGCGACTTTGCCCTCTCGGAACAATTCGTCGGTCTTGAAAATATCCATGGTGCCGGTCTTCACCACGGGCGGCATATATTCGAGTAGAGAGAGATAATGCTCAAACGCCTGAACCGC
The DNA here is from genome assembly GCA_964624055.1 of uncultured Rhizobiaceae bacterium. Taxonomy (GTDB): domain Bacteria; phylum Pseudomonadota; class Alphaproteobacteria; order UBA828; family UBA828; genus PTKB01. The sequence continues at coordinate 11,495 of CAZUXZ010000215.1, forward strand.
CTTGTCTGAGTTGACGACGCCGAGTGCCAGACCTTCCGGCGCTTTCGTTTCGTCCCAGATGCTAGCTCCATGCTGCCAGATGAAGCCGTTGATCTGCATCGTGTTGAAATCGTAACCAATACCGGCCTGATAGGCGATGCCATAGAAATCGTCGGTAAGTGTCTTACCGGCCAGGCTATCGCCCGCTTTGCGGCGGAAGAATTCGCCATAGTCGCGCACCTGATCCCAGTCGGTGTTGTTCATCTCTTCCGGCGTACAGGCCATTTTATAGCCATACTTGGTCTGGAACGCTGCTTGCTCGTCACCATGACAGAACAAGTCCGAGCGGTAATAGGCTACCAGTACGTCCGGCATCTGCGGGAAGCCGTAGAAATTGTCCGTCTTGTGCGGATAGGTCGAATAGGAGGCCACTAGGTTGGGATGCAAGTCCTTAAAGATAGCCTGGAGCTCAGGGTCGGCATCGATAATATCGTTGAGCTTCATGTAGTAGCCGCCCTCAATGAAGGCACCCAGCCATTGGCTGTCGCTCACAGCCATTTGATACTTCTCCTCGCCTGAAGTAAGCGAAGCGGCAAGCTTTTCGTAGTAGTTCGGCCAGGGGATGAAATCGAGAGAGATGGTGACGTTGTTGCCGCTGGGCGCCTTGTAATGTTTATTGGCCAGATCCTGCATTATGCGAGTTGGTGGCCAATCCGGCACCGCCATGTTGATGGTGATGTCCTCGGCCGAAGCCGCGCCAGCGAAAACGCCCGAGACGGCCATTGCCATGGCGCCCGCGAGCAGGGCAACTTTGCTCTTCTTGAAGAGTTTCATTTGCTTTGCACTCCCTCCTGTGGGGGTTGATGTTGACACTAATTGAATGCCGGATCTTCTTGCGAACCCGTTGAAAAAAAGTTCGGGCGGCACGTGCCCGCACCGAATTACATCACAAGCACTCCTGTTTCCTTGGCGAACAGGCGTCCATCGCCCGGGTCGAAGGTCAAGCGGATCTTTTCGCCCGCTTCGTGGTGTGCGCCTTTCGCCTCGGGCACGACCATCTGCAGCACCACGCCCGCCACCTTGATATCGAGAATGGTGATGTCGCCCTGCGGCTCAGTAATCTCGATTTCGCCATCGAAAGTATTAATTCCGCTATCCGCGGTGACCAGTTTTAGATCGTTCGGACGCAAGCCAAAGAAAAATTCTGTATCCGTGTCGAACGCGGTGAGCGTGGTATGCAGGGCCTCCACTTCGACGTCGAGAAACGGCAGTTCCAAGCGCGGGCCGTTGCCGTTACGGCGTAGTGTACCAGGGATAAAGTTCATTGGTGGATCGCCGACCAGACGCGCCACCTCGCAATTGCCCGGCGCATCGTAGAGGATATCCGGTGTTTCGATCTGCACGATCCGCCCATCGATGATTACAGCGATGCGCTGGCCCATGCTGAGCGCTTCGAGCTGGTCTGGCGTAGCATAGATCATAGTCATGCCGAGTTCACGGTGCAGGCGTTTGAATTCGGCCCGCATATTATGACGCAATTGGGCGTCGAGATTAGTCAGCGGTTCGTCCAGAAGCAGCAGCTTTGGCTGGCGGATGATCGCCCGGCCGATCGCTAGACGCTGTTGCTCGCCGCCGCTGAGCGAGGCGGGCTTGCGCCCGAGCGTATGGGTGATGCCGAGCAATTCCGCTGTCTCGCCGACGCGCCGTTCAATCTCGCTGCGCGGTGTCTTCAGCTCGCGCAGGGGATAGGCTAGGTTCTGTTTGGTTGAGAGATGGGGATATAACGCAAAGCTTTGGAACACCATGGCGAAGCCGCGCTCCTGCACTGGCATGCCTTCAAGGTCCATGCCGTTGAAGATGATGCGGCCGCTGTCGAGCTTCTCCAGCCCGGCAATGGCGCGGAGCGTCGTCGTCTTCCCTGCGGCGCTCGGGCCGAGGATGACAAAGAATTCACCGTCGTGGACATGGAGATCGACACCGCGCAGTGCTGCGACCTTGCCGAAACGTTTGGCGGCTGTCTCCAGGACGAGTTCTCCCAAGGCTCTCCCCAATTTTATTGCTTTGTATTATTCTATTCTTAAATCAGAGCGGAAACTTTCCTTGCCAGCAAGTCTGAATATTTGTTTTTGCAAGAAAGGAAATGCGATCTGGTGGAGCGCTCTAAGCTAGATTGTCCCCAAAAAGAGGATATGGGAGGCTACTCGGCATGGTGAAGATAGCGAAGATTGAGGCGAGCGCCCACTCGCGGCTGTTCAGCGAGAATGTCATTCATATGGGGCTCGGGCGCAATGTCAAACGCGATTTCGTGTTCGTTAAGGTGACAGCGGATGATGGTACGTTGGGTTATGGCGAATCCCATCACGGCCAGAATTTGACGGCGATGGTGGAGGTTATAGAAAATGGCATCGGCTCGCTTATCCTTGGCGCTGATCCATTTGACAGCGAGGGTATTTGGGAGCGCATCAAGCGCCAGCAGATTCAAACCCACGGGCTCGGTGCCGGTAGCGTCATCGCACTGGCTGGCATAGATCTCGCCCTGTGGGATCTTAAGGGCAAGCTACTGGGCCAACCTGTTTACCGTCTCTTGGGTGGCAGCCAAAAGAAAATTCGCGCATATGTTGGTGGCCTCACCCTCGGCTTTCAGCCGCTCGATACGTTAGAAAAGGAAGTAGCCGGCTTTCTCGACATGGGCTATACGGCAATTAAGATGCGGGTCGGCGATACGCCCAAAAACGATGCTGAACGGGTTGGCCATATCCGCCAGACTTTTGGCGATGATCTGGATATCGCGGTCGACGCGGCGACGCGTTATACTGCGCTCGACTTGCCCGAGGTGATCGCCTACTGCGAAGAGAACCGGGTCTATTGGTTGGAGGAACCCTTCGCGCCGGACAATGTCCCAGCCTACCAGGAACTTTCGCGGCGCACTGCGATCCCTATCGCGGCCGGTGAAAACCACTATACCCGTCAAGCCTTTCGCGACCTGTTTGAGGCGCGCGCCATCACGATTTGCCAGGCCGATTGCACAAAGGCGGGAGGCATTACCGAGGTCAAAAAGATTGTCGATATGGCCGCGGCTTGGAACTACCATGCAGCACCCCATACCAGCCATTCGATCATTGGCTCGGCGGCTAATGTGCATCTTCTCTGCGCCATTCAAAACGGCTTAATCTTCGAGGCCGATGTGGCGCCGATTAACCCGTTTCGCACCGATCTTGCGCGTAATCCGCTCGCGGTCGTAGACGGCTATATTGAACCAAACGATGCACCTGGTTTCGGTCTGGACATTGATGAAAGCGTGCTTGACGAATATCCGGCCCAGCCCGGACCCTGTTACATACCGGCCAGTGGATAGAAGGAGCGTATCCCATGAAACTTGGCATGTTTATGCATCCAATCCAGGATTTTAAGCGCGGCTATCACACCCTTCTGATGGAGAATATGGAGATAATTAAATGCGCCGATGAGTTGGGCTTTGATGAGGTCTGGCTGGGTGAACATTTCGCGTTGCCATCCGAGCCTATCCAGTCGCCACTGATGCTCTATGCCTCGCTCGTTCCCCAGACCAAGAACATCATGTTTGGCGCTGGCGTGTTGTGCCTGCCCTATCAGCACCCGGCAATTATCGCCGGTCAGGCAGCGCAGTTCGATCATATGTCAAAGGGGCGCTTTTATATGGGCATTGGGCCTGGCGCGACACCACCCGATTTTGAAATGTTCAAGATCACTGATCTGGACCGCATGGCCATGCTGGAAGAATCGATCAATATGATCCATGGCATCTGGACCTCAGATCCTCCCTATAAATTCAACGGGCAATTTTGGGATTTCGAAATCAAGGACAATATCCTGCCCGATTTGGGCATCGGCGCTATGGGCAAGCCCTATCAGGACCCCTACCCGCCGGTCATGCTGCCAGCTATGAGCCGGGGTTCCGGCAGCATCCGGCTTGCCGCGCGACGCGATTGGATGTCGATATCTGCAAATTTCGTTCCCGAGGACGTGCTCAAGGAACATTGGATGCATTATGCCGACGAGCGGCAGAAGCACGGTCTGCCGGTGACCGGTGAGAAATGGCGCGCCGGACGCACCCTGCTGGTCTGCGATTCGGACGAAGAAGCTCAAGCTTATCTCAAGAGCCCGGATTGCGCGCTCCGTTGGTATTTTGAGTACATCATCGGTATTACCAGCTATGGCGGTTTCGTTCACATGCTTAAATCTGATCCGGACATGGACGATGATGACGTGACGGTGGATTACTGCATCGACACCATTGTCATCGCGGGAAGCCCACAAACCGTTGCCGACAAGATCGCCCAGTTTCGCGAAGAGACCGGTCCGTTCGAAACCCTCATCATCTCACATCACGACTGGATACATAAAAAGCTGTGGCGTCGCCATATGGAATTGGTCGTGACGGAAATGATGCCACGCCTGCGCGATGCCATCGGTTGGGATAAGGAGGCGGTGAATTGAAACGGATTGGATCATTGCAAATAGAATTTAGTGGCAATGTTATATTAATCGAGCCGTGGCAACGACACCTTGTCCGGGCGGCAAATACTAGTTTTCGATGTCAAGAAATAGTGTTATTTCGTCTTCGAGCCATTCGCGGTAGCGCAGTGCAAGGCGGTTGTTGAGGCGCATTTGAGCAGTAAGGGATTGCCGAGGCATTGCAGCTAGGCGGCGGGCGGTCTTCTCCGCCTCTGCAATCAAATCAGCTTCCGGTATGATGGCGCGAACTAGACCCCAGCGCTCCGCATCCTCGGCACCGAAGCGCTCGCAGGTAAGAGTTAAATCCCTCGCGCGATGCATTCCCATGGTTGCTGCCAGCATCGCTGTACTGCCCCACATATAGGGAAGGCCGAGTTCGACCTCTGGAATAAAAAAGACCGTGTCCTTCGCCGCCAAAACTATGTCGGCGGCTAGTGCGAGGGAGATACCGCCTCCCACCGCATAGCCCTGAACGGCGGCGACGATAGGCGTTTCGCAGCGCAGCATGACCTCTGTCACCTTGGCGCCAAGTTTCAAGGTTTCGATCCGTGCCGCGCGGGGCGATGTTCCTAACTGTGCTAACAGTTTGCGGTCGGCGCCGGCGCAAAAAGCGCGGCCGCGACCGGCGAGAACGATCGAGCGTATATCGTTGTTGCCGTCGAGCGCAGTGATCGAATCGGCGAGCGCCCTCTTCACATCAAGAGAAATAGCGTTCAGAACTTCAGGCCGGTCGAGCCAGAGAATGGCGACATCGCCCTTTTGTTCGATGGTGACGACGTTGGACTCTATCGTTTCGCTCACTTGTTTTCTCCTTCTGGTGCGCTGCCGATCGTTACATTTTGTGGACGCGTCATAACAGGTATCCCAAGAGCCAGGACAACTAGTGCGAGGGCACTATATTCGGCCCAGTCGAGGGGTTCGCCCAACAGCCATGCTCCGCTAAATAAGCCGACCACCGGCGTTGCAAGCATGCCAATCGTCGCGATGGCCACCGGGAACAACCGCACGATCTCGTAATAGGCGTAATAGCAGAATACGAAGGCGATCAGGATATTGTAGATCACAGAGAGAAGCGGCCAGGTAGAAGGAAACGGAACATTGGTGTAGTCCACTGCTGCGCTGGCTGCGATGAATATGGGAATGCCACAGATAAGATACTGCCAGCCGACTAGCACCATGGTCGGTGCCTCCCAAGCCACTCGTTTCTGAAAAACGGTGCCCAACGCCCAGACTACTGCACCGAAGAGCAGCAATAGCGGGCCTGTTGGAGAGCCGTTAAGGGTTCCCGGATCAGTGGTAATAAGGATCACTAAGCCTGCCATACCGAGAGCCAGGCTGAGCGCACGCCGCCAAGTAACACGCTCCTTCAGGATGATGTAGCCAAATGGAACCGTCCAGACGGGCATAGTATATGCGATGATGGCGGCTCGTCCCGAGGCCGTTAAGTCGACACCATAGCCGGTAACGACATGCCACAGCGTGATATTGAACAGGCCTACCAGCAGCAGCATCGGCCATTGATGCCGTGGAATGCGCAGCGAATGGCCTAGCAATTTGCTCAAGGCAAGCATGACTATTGCCCCGCCGGCAAGGCAAAGAGCGCGAAAGGTTAGCACCGGCAGCTCTTCCAAGGCTGTCTTGATGATAGGCCAATTGGCGCCCCAAAGGACAGTGAGTAGGATAAGGAGCACCAAGCCGCGGCGCGGTAATACCACTCTAGTAGGCCCAGCGGGGCACGTGCTGCCGCTCACGCCGGATATAAACCCGCTTTGGCCTACTCTGCGACCAGTGCGCTCTCCGGCGCGCGGAGCATTTCACCAAGCGGATGTACTTCTCCTGGGCCATAGCCGCGCGGGCGGGAGTCTTTTGCAAGCTTAGCTCTAAGCGCTGCAGTCTCGTTCCCATCGACAGAAAATCTGCCGCTTGCTGAATTGTTCGGGGTGAGCACGACACCATAAACCTGCGTCGCCTTGTTTTCAGAAATCCAGCCTGCTTCAACATCGGCTAGCACCATCGTTGGATCGCGGGACAACGGATCACCGAAGCCGCCACCGCCGTTCGAGCGGTAGATTAAATGATCACCTGGTTCGAGGCGAATACCCATGGCGTGCATGCCGAGCTCTTGCTCTTTGTCCGGGCTGGATGCTTGGCGGAGGCGCAGGATATTGCCACCGCCATTTGTGCCGCCTGCTAGGCCGAAGGGTGTCACTTCGGCACGGTCGCCATGCATTGTCATGGTCAGCGCACCGAGCACCTTGAAGCTGCGGTCGATACCGACGCCGCCGCGAAACTTTCCGTCGCCGCAGGAATCCTGAACGCCCTCGCAATTGGAATATAGTAGGGGATACCAGCGCTCGAGAATTTCCACAGGTTGGTTAGTCGCGCCGCCGATGAAGATCATCATCTGGAACGGGTTCCCATCCTTATAGCTGCGCGCGCCCTGGCCGCCCTCATTCCATAGATAATTAACGAACTGCTTGCCAGTTTTGGGGTGGATGCCGCCGATACAAAGATTGGCGAGATTGATGCCAGCGGCGTACATGCGGCGCGGATTAACGCTTGAAAAGGCATTCGCCCAGCACGCCATGGTGACAGCCGCCACCTTTTCATAGGCGCCCGAGGCATAGCCCGAGGCGGGCGTCGGCTCCTCGATATGTACACAGCTTCCAGGCTTCGACAGCACCTCCACTGAACGTGCGAGGCCATGAGTTAGCGGTGCCAATTGCGGAAAGAAATGAAGCGTGCCGTCATATACCGCGGGCTCTAGCGAAGCGCGCGGGAAGCCGAACGGGCCAATTGGTGCCGGATCGCTGCCGGTATAGTCGAACGTCACCCGGTCACCCGAAATCTGCATGCGGCAATGCACCCGGATGCGCGGCTGATCGGGATGCATCACGTCCATGTCCGAGAAATCCTCGAACTCGAACTCGCCGTCAGGTAACTCGGCGACCTGTTTGCGGAACATCTCCTCCGTATAATCAAAAATGTCGGTAAAGAGAGACTCAATCATATTGCCGCCATGGCGGTCGTAAAGCTC
>CAZUXZ010000216.1:0-2646 GCA_964624055.1 uncultured Rhizobiaceae bacterium
ACCGAAACTGCTACTCGATTGTAGTCCAAAACGTCTGCGATCAATCTATCAAATCCTTTTTTTTCGATGCCATTCCTGATTCACTGGAGTGATTGTGGCCCAAATGACAGTCTCGATCGCTGAAGTTGCCACAATCAAAATCCTTTGTAAGTTGGCTTTATATTCCGCTAAAGGAACAGCAATTTGGCCGGAAGCAACTCTCGTTTAATATCATGTAGACCGCAGTTGGCATGCAGGATATCTGGAGATTGGTCAATTGCCCATTGATGAAGATTTGACTTAACATTTCGGCTATCACCGCTGTTTTCAATTGGAGCAAAAAATTCATCACGATTGGCTAATTGCTTCTTGACCTCAGCTTGGTAAGCTATCCGAATTGAATCTCCTATTAGCAATATTTTTTTCATAAGAAGTAGGTTACCAACCACCATTATGATCAACAAACGACATTACTTGATCATAAGTCGGCATGAAGTTAGCGCAGCCGTGTTTTGTCACTACAATAGCTCCGCAGGCATTACCCAATCGTGCAGCTCGATGCCAGTCCCAACCTTTCGCATAACCGGACAGAAACCCAGCACCAAAGGCATCACCCGCACCTAGTATGTTATGGACATTAACCGGAAAACCAACAGCTTCAATAACTTGGTTAGGTAAGTGAATTTTTACACCTTCTACACCGCGTTTGTGTAACACGGCTTCCGGTCCTAAGGTTAACATTAGATCAATTGCGGCCTCAACATTGCCACTAACTTTGGTGTCTGAAATTTGTGAATGAGTTAATTCCATTTGGTTAGAATCGGTTAACATTGTTGCATTTATTTCATCTTCGGTGCCAATCACTATATCAACCAATCTCAGAATTGATCGAATGGCTACACCAAACGCTCTAGGATCATGCCATTGGTCAGGGCGAAAATCAATATCTAGCACGACTTTTGTGTTATTTTGTTTTGCTTTCTCTGCAGCTAAAAAAGTCGCACTACGGCATGGATCTTGGTACAGGTTAGTGCCAGCAAATTGAAAAATCCGACTGTCGCTGATTGGTACTGCTAATACATCGTCTATGGTCAATTCTATATCAGCACAGTTGTCTCGGTAATATACCAATGGAAATCGGTCTGGCGGTTGAATGCCCAACACAACAGCGCTGGTTCGGTGGCCGGGTTTGCGGGGACAATACTTAGTTTCAACGCCTTCTTTTTGAAGAAAAGAGAGAATGAAGTCTCCAACCGGATCCTCACCTAATCCTGTTAAAACCCCAGTTTTTAAGCCCAATCGCTTTGCACCAACACTTGTGTTGGTGGGAGATCCTCCCACATAAGCGGCAAAACTTTGAATGTCCACGAATTCTGCCCCTACATCATTAGCATATAAATCAATTGACGAGCGACCCATGTGGAACGAATCGTAAGTGCGGTTAGCAAAATCAATCATTAGCTGCTCCTAGCTATTAATGGGATACAGAGGCAATCGTGAGTCGCTATGTAAGTAAGATTCCGTAACCCAACTATAATTAGGGTCATCTTGATTGGCTAAACTTTGTGCTGATCCGGCCAGTACATTTAAGTAGTAGGTTGTATAACCTGGTGCACTAACTACTGGATGATAGCCTTCCGGAACTAAAACAGCTGAGTTATCCACTGTTTTCATAAGTGCATCAATTGGTTTACCAGCTTGATGTAAAGGGGAATTCTGGTCTGTATAGACCCGCTGGTAAGCGTAGCCATCAGCTTTGTCGATCTTGTAAAAGTAAACTTCTTCAAGATCAGCTTCAATCAAATTACCATCATTATCTTCAATATGCACATCATGTTTGTGTGGTGGGTAGCTGCTCCAGTTGCCGCTAGGTGTGTAGACTTCAACTAAGACGAGACGATGAACAGGGGATCCCGGTGGTAATAAATCATTAATTTGGCGACTGACATTGTCTCCCCCTCGAATAGAAATCGGTACTTGGTCGGGTGTAATCAGCCATGGTTTGTGATCCTGATCTGTGGGTACCCAAGCCACAGCGTATTCCCCGCCGGTTTCCGCTGTAATGGTAAACTCACTTCTCCTTGGTAGATAAAGAGCTGATCCAGCTTCTTCAAACACATTCTTTCGACCACCAAAATTAGCCCAATGACCACAATTAGATTGGATCGTATAACTGCCACTTAGATTAATAATTGCTAATTCATTTTCACCACCAACAAAAGACCAACTATGACCTTGGTTCAACCGTCGGGCTTGAAAGGATATCATCTCCCAACCTGCTATCTCTGGTGTGATAGAAAGAATTAAGTCGTTATTTTTTGAATCCACGACAGGTGGTATATATAAATTTTCATCAGTATATTGCATACATGCTTACTCCGGAATTTGGATTGCGATTAGGCTAAAATTGTTCGACAACAACTCCTAGATTTTTCTTAGTCTAAAAAGACAATAGATTACATCAAGAAGTTATTATTCTACTTGCTACATTTTAGAATAGATGATATTAGTCAGTCGACAGATGATAGACAACCCCATGCATTCGATTCCTTCAGAAACAGAGAAAGTTGAAAAAATTCCCCCATTTGTAGTGAAATCTGTCAGATCGAAAGATTGCAACCAATTGTCGCTTTCCATATAGCAACAGATCAACTAATGCAAGACAAT
>CAZUXZ010000217.1:0-7668 GCA_964624055.1 uncultured Rhizobiaceae bacterium
TCATATTTCCAGTAGGTGTCCTTGCGGGTGATGATGCCGTCGTCGTCAAGCTCCCAAAGATCGCAGCCCATCCAGTTGAGGTAATTTCCGTTAGATTCGGTTCCCGTCACGGTCCATTCCGAACAGCCGCGATTGCCGCCGACCCAATGGCTATGGATCTCCCAAGCCATGTCCGGGATGGAAGTGAAGCGCTGCTCCAGCATCTTCTCGACTTCGGTCTTGCCGCGGAGCGTTAGCCCATCCGGCTGCTTACCGCGCGAGACGATCCAGATGCCATCCTCAGCGAATTGCGCTAAGATGGCCTCAGCATCATGACGGTTAAATGCCTCGCAAACATCGGTGATAATCTTGAGATTGCGTTTTTCGATGTCGTTCATGCCGCTCACTCCCCGGGCAATAGTATAAATTACGCGACACGCTAATCGGATTTACCTGGAAATCAACCAGCTTTCGCCGATGCATTGATCGCTGTATATTGCCAAGACCATGTTCAACAATTGATTTGTGTTAATGAGATCGGCGCCATTTGCGATGAGCAAGCGCCACCAGACAAACCAAAACACAAACAGGGAGATAGAAAGACATGAATATGCGAAAAGGGATTTTAGGCACGGTCGCCGCGATAGCGGTTGCCGCGACTATGAGCTTCGGGTTTGCAGACACAGCCAAGGCCGATCACCACGCCATCAACATCGGCGTTATTCTAGGCTTTACCGGCCCCATCGAATCGCTGACACCGGGGATGGCTGATTCAGCCGAGTTGGCGATGAAAGAGGTGAATGATTCCGGCAAGCTGCTCGGCGGGAAAACGCTCGTACCGGTACGTGGCGATTCGACCTGTGTTGATGCCGGCGCTGCGCAAGCCGCAGCCGAGCGTCTTGTAACTGCCGATTCGGTCGCCGCTATCATGGGCGCCGACTGTTCCGGCGTGACCACGGCGATCGCCAACAACACCGCCGTGCCGAATGGCGTGGTGATGGTTTCGCCTTCCGCCACCTCGCCGGCACTATCGACCATCGACGACAAGGGCTTCTTCTTCCGCACTGCGCCGTCCGACGCCCGCCAGGGTCAAGTGTTGGCCGATGTGTTGAAATCGCGCGGCATGATGGATGTCGCCATCTCCTATACCAACAACGATTATGGCAAGGGCCTATCCGAAAGCTTTGCTGGCGCTTTCAAAGCTCATGGCGGCAAAGTGCAGATGAATGCCGCGCATGAAGATGGCAAGGGCGACTATTCTGCCGAAGTGGGTGCACTCGCGGCCTCCGGCGCGAGCCATCTCGTGGTGTTCGGCTATCTCAACGATGGCGGCAAGGGCATCATTCAGACTTCACTTGATACAGGTGCGTTCGACAGCTTCGTCCTCGCTGACGGCATGATCGGCCAGTCGCTCATCGACGACATTGGCGAAGGCCTGAATGGCGCCGTGGGCACCGTGCCGGGCTCTGAATCGGCGGGCGCCAAAATGTTCCTTGATGTCGCAAAGGCCGGTGGCATAGACGGCGACGGTCCATTCCGTGGCGAGTCCTATGACGCCGCGGCACTGATCGCGCTTGCAATCCAAGCTGGCGGATCGGCGGATCGCAGTTCCATTCAGGCGAATATGTTGGCGGTGGCCAATGCGCCAGGCGAGCAGATCCTTCCGGGCGAGCTTGGAAAGGCGTTGCAAATTCTCGCCGATGGCGGCCAGGTTGATTATCAGGGCGCGACAAATGTCGAGCTGATCGGCCCGGGCGAAGCTGCCGGTTCTTACAAGGAGCTTGAGGTCAAGAACGGCGCGTTCGAAACCGTCAAGGTCCATTAGGCAATGTGATCTGCGACGGCCCGACGCCCTGCCGGGCCGTCGCTTCGCATTGGGCTTTTCGCGCCCGGATTGCGGACGATGATCCGCGTCGAAAACCTTCATAAACGATTTGGCGGCCTGCGGGCTGTCGACGGCGCCAATCTGGATATTGAACCAGGCTCCATCACCGGCCTGATTGGTCCCAACGGTGCCGGAAAAACTACCTTATTTAATGTCATCGCCGGCGCTTTTCCGCCTACCTCGGGGCGTGTCTATCTTGACGGCAACGACATTACTGGCCTTCCCCCGCATGAGTTATTTGCTCGTGGCGTTCTCCGTACCTTTCAAATCGCCCACGAATTTTCTACCCTCACAGTCGAGGAGAATCTGATGATGGTACCGGGTGATCAGGCCGGCGAAAGCCTGATCGAAGCCTGGTTTCGCCCCGCTTCGGTTCGGCGCCAGGAATCCAAAATCCGAGAAAAGGCGGCAGAGGTGATGGATTTTTTGAGCCTCGATCATCTCCAGCACGAACAGGCCGGCAATCTCTCTGGCGGACAAAAGAAACTCCTCGAACTTGGCCGCACAATGATGGTCGAAGCTAAGATCGTCTTTCTCGACGAGGTCGGCGCCGGGGTAAACCGTACGCTGTTGCGGACTATCGGTGACGCCATTCACCGTCTCAATTCCGAACGTGGCTATACCTTTTGCTTGATTGAGCACGATATGGACTTCATAGCCCGCATGTGCAACCCAGTGATCGTAATGGCTGAGGGCCAAGTGCTCATGCAGGGGACGGTCGAAGAGGTAAAATCAGACGCCCGTGTAATCGAGGCGTATCTCGGCACCGGCCTCAAAAACCGCAAGATGGAACCGCTATGAGTTTCCTCATTGGCGAAAACATGACCGGCGGTTATGGCGCCGCTGACATCCTGCATGCCTGCACCATCAAGGTAGAATTGGGTGAAATAGTCGTCATCGTTGGTCCGAACGGTGCCGGCAAATCAACAGCCATGAAGGCGATCTTCGGCATGCTGAATTTACGCGAAGGCCTAGTGACGCTCGGCGGTAAGGATATTACCCGCCTCAGCCCTCAGGCGAGAGTGCGTGAAGGCATGGGCTTCGTCCCGCAGTCCCAGAACATCTTTACCTCCATGTCGGTATACGAAAATCTCGAGATGGGCGCCTATCTTCGCAACGATGATATCTCTGAGACTATTGAACAGATTTTTACTCTTTTCCCCATGCTGCGAGAGAAAGCCCGGCAGAGTGCAGGGGAGCTTTCTGGTGGCCAGCGCCAGCAGGTCGCCGTGGCACGTGCCTTGATGATGCGACCTCGCGTCCTCATGCTAGACGAGCCCACAGCCGGCGTCTCACCGATCGTTATGGGCGAGTTGTTTGATCGTATATTGGAGATCCGCGACAACGGCATCGCCGTACTTATGGTGGAGCAGAACGCCGCCCAGGCGCTCACAATCGCCGACCGCGGCTATGTTTTGGTCACCGGCGAAAACCGCTTCACCGATACGGGTGAGGCGCTTCTGGCAGACCCGGAAGTGCGTCGCTCTTTCCTCGGCGGTTGAATAGAGCGGCGAGTAGCGCCTGTGACAGAATTCCTCGACGCGGTTGTATTACTCACCAATTTCGTTTTTCTGCCAGGCCTGACCTATGGCTCGCAACTCGCGTTAGGGGCGCTTGGCGTTACATTAATCTATGGCATTCTGCGCTTTGCCAATTTTGCCCATGGCGACCTGATGGCCTTCGCCACCATGGTAGTGATTCTTATGACCTGGCTATTCCAATCGATGGGCCTTGGCATTGCGCCTCTGCCGACAGCTCTAATCGCACTACCCATTGGAATCGTCGCGGCGATCGCGCTCAGCCTTGGTACCGACCGAGTGGTCTACCGCTTCTACCGTCGCAAGAAGGCGCCCTCGGTGATCTATATCCTCACCTCCATCGGCGTCATGTTCGTATTTAACGGCATCGTCCGTTTTATCATCGGCCCAGATGATCAGCGTTTTTCCGATGGCGCGCGGTTCATCTTTACGGCGCGCGACTTCAAGGAGGCGACCGGCCTCGACGAAGGCATTGCGCTAAAGCTCTCGCAATTGCTTACAGTGGTGACTGCCATCCTTGTCGTCTTCGCGCTGTTCCGCTTCCTTCAAAGATCACGCACTGGTAAAGCGATGCGCGCCTATTCTGACAATGAGGATCTGGCGCTTCTCTCGGGCGTTAGTCCCGAGCGGGTGGTTTTCTTTGCCTGGGTTATAGCTGCGTCACTCGCGGCAATCGCAGGAACGCTCTATGGCCTCGACAAGAGCTTCAAACCATTTACCTATTTCTCACTGTTGCTGCCTATTTTTGCCTCGGCCATTCTCGGCGGCATTGGTCATCCAATGGGAGCCATCGTTGGTGGTTTCGTCATAGCTTTTTCCGAGATGACCATAACGTACGCCTATAAGAAATTCCTGCGCTATCTTCTGCCGGAGAGCTGGGAGCCGGAGAACCTGGTACAGCTTCTCTCGACCGATTATAAATTTGCCGTCTCCTTCGTCATCCTTGTGGTCGTCCTCCTGGTAAGGCCAACCGGCATTTTCCGCGGGCGGACGACATGAAGCCAGCGCTTAAGAATCCGCTCCTGTTCCTCGTTATGGCAAGCATGCTGGCCGCGGTTGGTTTTGGCCAGTCCTGGTCGGTCGCGCTCACCATTCTCAATCTTTGCCTGATTTCTGCGGTGATGGCCCTCGGACTCAACATTCAGTGGGGCTACGCTGGCCTCTTTAATGTCGGCGTGATGGGCTTTGCCGCGCTCGGCGGTGTCGCCACAGTGCTGGTCTCCAAAGCACCCGTCGGAGAAGCTTGGTCCGCTGGCGGCTGGCGCCTCGGCGTCGCGGTCGGAGTTCTATTAGCGACGGCGGCGGTGGTGGTTTTGATACGACGGCATTTGAGCAAGGGGGCAATTCGAGCAGCAGTCACAGCGGTCGTGATCATCGCAGGCTATTTCGCCACCCGAGTATTCTTTGATCCGGCGACGGACGCTATCGAGGCCGTAGACGGCGCTAAGACCGGGTATCTTGGCGGCCTCGGCTTGCCGATTATCCTCTCCTGGGCAGTGGGCGGCATGCTCGCTGCCGGCGCTGCTTGGTTCATAGGCAAAGTGGCACTTGGACTCCGCGCCGATTATTTCGCCATTGCCACCCTTGGCATTTCGGAGATTGTCATCGCCGTCCTCAAGAATGAAGATTGGCTGGCGCGCGGGGTAAAGAATGTCACCGGCTTGAGCCGCCCGGTGCCCTATGAGCGCGACCTGCAAGACCATACCTGGTTCGCCGATAGCTTCGCCTGGCTCGGCGCCGATCTGCCTGAAGCATCGAGCGTGTTTGTTAAGCTGTGTTACGCGATTCTATTTCTGATCGTGCTGCTTGCGGTAATCTGGTTTGCCGAGCGCGCGCTCAATTCCCCCTGGGGGCGCATGATACGCGCAATCCGCGACAACGAAACAGCGGCGGAGGCAATGGGCAAAGATGTCAAGCGCCGCCATTTACAAATTTTCATCATCGGCGCGACTGTCATTGGTATTGCTGGCGCGATGCTGGCGACACTCGACGGCCAGTTTACCCCCGGCACTTATCGACCACTGCGCTTTACTTTTCTCATCTGGGTCATGGTGATCATCGGCGGCTCCGGAAACAATTGGGGCTCGGTGCTGGGCGGCTTCTTGGTATGGTTTGTCTGGATTGAGGCCGAGCCCGCGGGCCTCTGGCTAATGGATCTAGTTACCTCAGGCCTCGCCGAAGGTAGCCCGCTCCGCGTTCATCTACTTCGCTCTGCGCCGTATATGCGCCTCGTAATCATGGGAATAATCCTGCTCCTGGTGATGCGCTTCGCCCCGCGCGGCCTAATCCCGGAAATTATGCGACGATGAGCAACAGTGCCCCTAACCCCCGCCAAGCAGCGAGACCTCGCAAAGATAGGATCGGTGGGGCACTGAGCCGGAAATTGGGTCAGAGGATTCGTTGCCGACCGCGGCATTGAGATTGGCTGTGCCGAACTGGAGCGCGTCGAAGCCGGGGAGGTCAAGATCAGCGCAGGACTGCCACCAGCCGGCGGTGGCGCTGACCACACGTAGGTCGAGATGCCTCTTGAATTTTGCCCTCGCGCGCGCTGCACCGTGAGGTGTTTCGATTTGCACCCAATCCCCCTCAGAAATTCCGCGTGCATCCGCCGCGTCAGGGTGGATTTCCACCGTCGGGTCGGGCTCGTGGCGGCGCAGGCTTGGTAGGCCTCGGTGCTGGCTATGGCAATAATGTATCGATTTTGCTGAAGTGAGGACGAGGGGAAAATTCTTGGCCGCGTCGGGCCGGCTGAGCGGGCCCATAGCTGGCTCGATATATTCTGGAAACGGCACCTGACCAATATCATGAAGTGCTTGTGAGAAGATCTCGACCCTGCGCGAAGGCGTAGCGAAGCCTCGTGGTCCGTTCTTCGCCGCCTCAGCATATTTGCGATGGCGTGTTTCCTTCGCTACATGAAAGCCGCGCGGATTAGCGCGCAACTTTTCTAGAGTGATGCCGGAAGGTGCGAGCATAGCACGATAGGCCGCTTCGATATCGCCATCCCAGAAATGATTGGCGAGACCTAGACGCTTGGCGAGTTCGAAGACTATCCAGAGATCACTCTTGGATTCGCCAAGCGGCTCGATAACCTGGGGGCGAAGCTGAATATAGGATGCAGCCTCCGGGCCGATCTTGAAATCGGTGGTGAGAGCTTCACGCTCCCAGGGCGTGTTGACCGGCAGTACGATATCTGCGAGCTCGGCTGTCGGCGTCATAAACATGTCAATATGTGCAGCAAAGGTGAGTGCCTTCATCGCCTCTTGACCGCGTTGCCCGTCGGCGTGGGATAACAGAGCATTTGAACCAAAGCTGAGCATGCCACGCACCGCGTAGGGCTCGCCATCGAGGATCGAATCATAGAGGTCCTCGGTAGTGATCCAGCCCTGTGCCTCCGGACCGAGCGGGCGCTTCTCCAGACCGAGAGCCTTCGCCGACTGCTCTTCAAGCATTAGATCAGCGCCAACCATATCAGCCACGGGTACGGTTTCGAACAGCACATTACCGCCCGGTGCATCAAAGCTGCCGGTTAGTGCGTATAAGAGCGCTATGGCTCGGGAAGTTTGGCTTGCATTGCTGTGCTGACCCACGCCGGACCAGCTATAACAGGATACTGCTGGCGCGGCGGCAACAATCTGGGCGGCAGCTTTCAGATCCTCTACTGGCACCCAGGTCAGCTCTGCTACCCGTTCGGGGGTGAATTCCCGACATAGCGCGGCGTAGTGATCGAACGCCGGGCGGCAAGCGATGGTTTCACCATCCGTACCAGTGACTTCGAATGTTCCAGTCAACGCAAGTGCACTGCCATCGCTCCCAACATAAGCACCTGACTGCGGGTCATATAGAACAGGGCTATTGGCAGCTTCGTCCCACGCAACACGCTCGTTAGGGGCACCGCCGTGGAAGACAGCGTTGGCCGGAATTGGTGTGCTATCGGAATCGCGCAGAAGAAATGGGCCGTTGGTCCACTGCTTCAGAAAATCGCTATCGATAGCTTTGCCTTCGATCAGCAAGTTGGCGAGACCGAGGGCGAGCGCGCCGTCACTGCCGGGGCGTACGCGGAGCCAGGCATCCGCCTTGTTGGCGAGGCCCTCACGACGCGGATCGATCACAATTAACTTGGCGCCGCGCGCCTTGGCATCGGCCACCCGCCCAGCATAGGCAAGCCATGTCGCGCTCGGATTGTGACCCCAGAGGATGATGCAGTCCGTGTTTGTGAAATCGGGCATCGGCGTGGCGACGCCGAAGGTAAGGGCATAAATTTCGTCG
>CAZUXZ010000218.1:0-3754 GCA_964624055.1 uncultured Rhizobiaceae bacterium
AGTTAACTCATATTGACTTGAGTGTCCATCTTGCCAGACAATTAAAAAACCGTTATTGATACGTTTTAAGGTTTTCGGTTTTGTACTTTTTGTATTTATCATTGTTCTTTTTTTGGTATCTCTTGAATAATTAGCAATTGGTTAGCCAAAATATTGTACATCTCCTGCTCAGTACCTCGACTCCAACGAATGTGGATATGATCTACATTTTCTACTTGGCCTAATCCAAAATGTAAGCGTCGGTCGCTAGTGGAAGCATAGTTAGAACCACTCTTGACCTCTGCTGTTTGTGTAATTGTCTCCCCTTTATTTTTAATTTCAATAGTTACTCGTGAGCCGATGCCATCTCGATTACTATGCTGACCTTCCAGCTGAATCAATATCCAATTTTGTTGATTGCCGATCTCGTTTCGCAATAGAAATGCTGACTGATTAGAATTAGAAATTAGCAAATCGACATCTCCATCGTTGTCATAGTCGCTACTGACGCAAGAGCGACCAACATAAGATTGGCTAAAATAGTCGCCTGAGAATGCCGACACCTCTGAAAATGAGCCATCACCTTGGTTACGAAAGAGTTGATCTACTTGAGCATAAGTTTCACTATCCACTAATTGCTCAATAATATCTTGTGGATGGCCATTAGCTGAAAATAGGTCGAGGTATGTATCGTGGTCGTAGTCTAGAAAAATGGGGCTGAAACCTACAAAACGGAAAGTTGGTTCACTTAGACCAGCCTCAACCGTTGTTTCGATAAAAAAACCGTCATGATCATTCTTGTATAAAGTTGCCGTCTCTGAATTGGCAATGATCAGGTCTAGCCACCCATCCTGATTGTAATCACCACAATCAACCCCCATTGATCCTTCTGCAATACCAGTTTCATCATAACCAGTTCCAGCTAATAGACTATTATCGGTAAAAGTACCGTCCCTATTATTTCTATACAAAAAGTTTCGGTTAGTGTCGTTGGCAACGTAGATGTCAGGCCAATGATCATTGTCGTAGTCGAAGGCTACTGCTGCCATACCCCGTCCCTCCTCAGCGTTGGTGATGCCAGCGACAAAAGAAACATCGGTGAAAGTTCCATCTCCATTATTTTGGTATAGTCTGTCTGCTGTACCTTGGAAAGCTCGTGGGTGTTGGTAACCTATCATACCGTTTTTTGGATTGGACTGACGAACCACCATCGGATATTGTAAGTAATTTACTATGAAGAGATCCAAATCACCATCCAAGTCATAATCCAAAAAAACACCAGCCACGGCCCACTCAGGATTATCAATACCTATCTCTTTTGATACTTGGGTAAAAGTTCCGTTTCCATTATTACGATAAAAGGCATCGGCTCCAAAGTTGGCCAGATAAAAATCGGCGTCCCCATCATTGTCGTAATCGGCAGACGCAACGCCCATGCCATATCCTAGATCTCCCACACCAGTTTGATCCGTAACATCAGTGAAGGTGCCGTCGCCATTATTTCTATACAAAACATTACCTACCTTATTGTCACTTGTTGGAGCATTGCCCGAAGTTACGAAATAGAAGTCTATGAATCCGTCGTTGTTATAGTCAAATAATGCAACTCCCGACCCCATCGTTTCAGGCATGTATTTTTCCTCGCTTTTGCCGGATTGATGTCTGAAGTCGATACCAGCTACTTCAGACACATCTTTGAAAAAAGGCGTAGCCGTCGATAGATGAGTTGTGAACAATATTAAAACTAAAATAGTTAGATAGTGTTTGGTTGCAATCTGGATCTGAAAGGCTTTCAAAGTCAAATCTATTGTCTCAATAAACGGCTAAAAATAGCGAAAATTAGAATCAACTTAATGTTATGGTAGTCATTTTTCCTGTTTAAGTCTACCCCAAGTGATTGTGATTTTCCCCAACGAATCTGCGGCTAAGCCTCTAATCTAAATCTCTCTATCTTCGGTAGTGGATAAACGAACGTTAGCATCCTTCGATGCTTTCGGCTTTAACATTACTAGTAATAAACAGTATATCTAACATAGTCGCGTCTCCACGGACACTGATTCTCAGTGTTGTTTTACAAGCTTCCTTAAAATCCCATATTCGTTCTGGTTTTCCACTATCATCCAACCAAGAATTGACTAGATCCCATTGCCAATCAGCTCCGTTTTGAACAGCCCAACGGAACTTGGTGTTTTTGGTTTTTTGAGCATCCTCATTCGGATCAGCTGGTTGCTAGGTAACCTAGAATGAATCGCTATTGCTGTCCCAAGCTAGTACACTTTCCCATAGTGCATACTTGTCTTTTTTCGGAATTGAAATCAAAAATTTGGCCCACTCTGCCCCCCACCTCTAGCTTTTAGTTTTCTCTCCATCCAAATAAACTTACCGTTGGAAGCCCCTTTACCTTTATCACTATCATCAATTTTCATTGGTTCTTGAATCTTCTGTGCTAGTTCAGCTTCCAGAGCAATCTCAACCTCTTTATCTAATATAGAATTAGATACTAAAAGACAAACAGTCAGTACTAATAGAACAAACATCCAAACAGCATTTCTCATCTTCCTCTCTGATTTTTCATTCTTCTTGTTTCCCCGGAATTGGATAAGATTCTCGATCAATATTATTAACTAAACACAATTCTGGCTAACATCAAAAAGAGTTCAAGTTCGAGATTAAGTTCATCTTATCGCATTAATGTATAAGAAATCCCTTAATTATCTGATGATCAAACTAGATAGATGTAAGTCAGTGAATAATCGATTAACCGTTGTTCTTACTGTAGATTAACTTCTGACTATCAAGGGGCCATAATTTCTATTATGGTGGGATTAAAAGATTATTCAGATTCAACCATTCTATCAAATAAGCACTTCATTTTCACCAAAATAATCATTTAGTTGTCTCAAAAAGCAGGCCTAACAGTCCCAAATATTAAAGTTCCCACCAAAGTTAGAAATGTCAACAACTAGTTATCCAATTACTAAGTAAACGTTGTATCTATGCTTGAATAATGATTGCACAAGTCATCTGCAGATATGACACAAATTTCATGTCATCATCTTGGTAGGAAAAGTTACCCGCCACTAGAAAAACACGGAAAACTATCATTTAAGACCAAATTCAGATTAGCAACATTGATGTTGACTGTCAAAGTTACTATATTCACAGATTAAATAATAAAGTGAAAAAAATTGAAACTGAAGAAGTCTCGCTAGAATTACATTTAGATTGGAAACATCGTTCATTCGATGGTTGCAATTATTACACGGGAAAATAATATGCCAATTTATCATATTTAGTCTAAATAGGGCCATTAGAGCAATATGATGATAATCGCACCGATATTTGAACTTATCATCATATTGAGCAAGCATATCGAAGGCGGTTTCGATCACCGTTATATTTCAATTAGTGTGTTGGTTGTACTGGGATATTCTATTGGATTCAATTAGTTTCAACTTAGAATTATCAATATTGAATCAGTACTTAATGTATTTGGGCTATTAGATTTTGAAAATCTCGCCCAGTTTCTCACCTAAGGTGCGACCTGCTGCCACTAAACAAACTGTCAACAATAACATGCCAATAACTCCAAGTGCGCAGGCTAAAAAAGTACCTTCTCCTCCTGGATACATAGACAGATTGTAGATAGCCTTAGTAATGGGAGCAAATTCGTCTTTCATTGCTAGAATTAAACTTTCGCTGACTTCTAGCATAGAAAAAGAAAAAACTAAAATTGAACCGGCAATAATGTTGGCTGTTATTAATGGCAAAGTGA
>CAZUXZ010000219.1:0-14474 GCA_964624055.1 uncultured Rhizobiaceae bacterium
TGACCCACCTAAGTCGTTCTTTGGTGTCAGTTCTATTTAGACACGGGGGATGCTTCAAAATGACGAAATCTGAAAAATATTTTGCTTCTGGGATAGGGAAACCAAATTAGGGGTTTCGGTATCCCCTACTTGTTGTGAACCACACTGAATCGGGTATAAACAGTCGCCAGCGGAGAGGTGACAGAGTGGTCGAAAGTGCTGGTCTCGAAACCCAGTGTACGCTTTGCGTACCGTGGGATCGAATCCCCCCCTCTCCGCCATCTTCAACGCATTCACAACAAATAGATAATTAGACGTGTTTTTGAGGGTGACTGTGCAACAGTGTGTGCAACACTGTAAATTAATTCAATAATATCAATATGTTAATAGTATACTGGTTGGACTCGAAAACTGTTATACCCTTTGAGTGCCAAGGGTTCAAATCCCGTACCCCACAACATATTTACCCCTCTATTTCAACATCTAACTACGCATTAATATGTCCGGGCTGATATCTTCAGCGGTGGAGAGGCCAGAGAGGGTCATCACGAGAGCGATTTCACGACGGAAAATTTCTAACGCATGGGCCACGCCTAATTCTCCGCCAGCAGCAAGACCCCAGAGTTGAGGCCGACCGATCAAACAGCAATCGGCGCCCAGCGCTAACGCCTTGACGACGTGACTGCCACGCCTAACACCGCCATCCAGTAATACAGTAGCGCGGCCATCAACCGCTTCGGCAACACCGGGGAGGGCATCAAGCGCCGCTGCCGCACCATCAAGTTGGCGGCCGCCGTGATTGGAGACCAAAATGCCGTCTACCCCGGTGGCGACCGCCTCGGCGGCGTCTGCTGGATGGAGGACACCCTTGAGTAGGAGTGGCCCGCGCCATATCCCGCGCAGCCATTCAATATCGCGCCAGGCAAATCCGGGATCAGGCAAGTTCAGCATGCGGGTGGCAAGCGCGGTCAGGTCCTCGCCACTTCCGGCTCGGCGATAATTGCCGAAAGTGATCTTAGGTATCTCGCGCCACATACGGATGAGCCAGGGCAGCTTGAACGCCATGCGCGCCACCTCGCCTGGTGAGAGGCTTGGCGGAATGGTGAAGCCATTGATGAGATCACGCTCGCGATTGCCAACACACTGAGTATCCACGGTAACCACCAGCGCGTCATAGCCTGCTGTCGCCGCGCGATCTGCGATTTCACGGGTAAGTTCGCGGTCCTTATAAATGTATGTTTGCATCCACCTCGGTGCGGCTCCGGTGGCGGCGATTTCCTCCAAAGTGCTGACTGACGCATGACTCAAACAATAGGCTGTTCCCGCGGCAGCTGCGGCGCGCGCCGACGCCCTCTCCCCATCTGGCCAAATCAGACCGGCAAGACCGGTCGGCGCGATCATCACGGGCAACGACAAACGTTGACCAAATAGATCGACGGATATGTCGCACCGTGCTGCACCCCCGATGGGGCGCGGCAGTAATTGATAATCATCGAAGGCAGAGACATTACGCCTGAGCGTTACTTCGTCTTCCGCACCGCCGTCAACGAAATCGAAAACTGCTCGCGGCAATGCCCGCCGCGCCTCGCTGCGCAGGGCTTCAATGTTAATAGCACGACGACGCCATGCCGGCTCCGGCCCGATCACAGAGCTCCTATCGGGCGTGGTATTATCTAATATTGCCGATGCTGTCATAGCTACAAAACCATCGAATTAATACATAATACTAGACACTATCATGCGGCTTTCAACGGTGCGAGAATCACTTGGATGTAGACTGAAGTGCGCTTGATGAAAAATCTGCTAAAGCGCCGTATAAATGAGCAAACAGCAGGTCGGCGGTTAGCCTCGCTAGATCATCTTGTGCATGTCAGCAAGTCGGGTCGATCCAAATTTGGCGATGATCCCACGTCTCAACTTACGCATTCCGCCCAGCCAACGCTCATAATTTTCTGTCTTATTCCGTCGGTATTGCTCGACAATCGGATGAGGAAGAATGAGAAACCGCTCCTCCGCGATGCCTTTAACCACGCTGTCTGCTACCTCGCGCGGTGAAATAACACCAGTCGATTGATTCAGACAGGCATCGTTGTCATAACCCAGCATTGGGGTCGCGACATACTGAGGGCAAACGACAGAGACTTTAATACCGTCATCACCATGGGTGATTGAAAGCGCTTCAGCAAATCCGAGCGAGGCATGTTTGGTGGTTGAATAAGCGGCATCGCCAATCTGATTGAGCAGTCCGGCTGCCGACACTGTCTGCAAGAAATAGCCTCTGCCCCTTTCTATCATGCCGGGTAGAACAGCACGAGCGGCATATACATGCGCCATTACATGAACATCCCAACTGGCTTGCCAATTAGCATTGCTCGCCGAGGTGGCCGAATTAGGCTGGCCGAAACTGACCCCAGCATTAGAACAAAACATATCGAGGGGACCAAATTTTTCCTCAGTTCGCTTCACAACCTTTTTTATATCGACTTCCTTGGTCACGTCGCACGCAATCGCCAAGCCACTGATCTTCTTGGCAACTGCCTCTGCCTTCTCTATGGCAAGATCGGCAAGAACAATCTTTGCGCCCTCCTCGGCAAAGCGTTCCGCAAGCGCCCGACCAATACCACTGGCGCCACCGGTTACAATAACCGTCTTGCCCTTGAGTCGCATAATCACTTTCTCCATGACCCGACTGTCTTTGCCAACTTCAAGCGCGCCCAGCGGAAAACTTCAATTGCAGACCGCTGATGTTGTGCTAGGGCTTTGTTGTGATTGTCGCCAACGAAAACGGCT
The DNA here is from genome assembly GCA_964624055.1 of uncultured Rhizobiaceae bacterium. GTDB lineage: Bacteria > Pseudomonadota > Alphaproteobacteria > UBA828 > UBA828 > PTKB01. The sequence goes on from CAZUXZ010000219.1 coordinate 2,770, forward strand.
TCCGTATATTACCTATGTTAGCAAATGGACTCAGTGATGACTCGGTAATTGTTATCTTCAAAAAGATTGAGATCTGAAATTGAAAACTTGGATATCCCACTAACTCTTGATACGAAGTAGACAGTACAAAAATCGAGAAATTATAATCAATTATGTTGAGAACGAATTTGCGAAAATGGCTCACCTTGACTGCTCTAGTATCTTTCCTTGTTTGGTCGGCACCGGCAATGGCAGATAGTGTTAGAGTAAACGACCCCTGGGCAAGGTCCTCAATCGGAATTGAACGGCCAGGTGTCGCATACATGACGATCCACAACGATGGAGATCAAAGCGATTGGTTGCTGGCCGTGACGACACCACTAGCTGAGCGTGCGGAACTTCACGAAATTGCCCACGAAGGCGAGGTCATGATTATGCGGGCCGTCGAATCGGTCGAAATTCCAGCAAGTGCGACTTTGAATCTGGCGCCGAGCGGTCTCCATGTGATGCTAATGTCGCTTCAAAAGATATTAGTCGAGGGTGAAAATTTTCCTCTGACCTTGCACTTCGCGCAGGCCGGCAAAATAACGGTCAATGTCGCGATCTCAGATATCGCAGCCAATGAGGCGCCGGCAGTCAGTCACGATCACCATGGACAACACCATGATCATGAGCAGCGCCATGATCATTAATGACTTGTTATGACCCTACTCCGCTTTCTTGCCACGCTTGTCCTGGCGCTTGTACTAATCGCGCCATTAACTTCACGGGCAGCTGATATTGGCGGACCGTTTTCGCTCATTGATCATTATGGCAATAGAGTCACCCATGAATCCTATAACGGCAAATATCTACTGATATTTTTCGGATATTCCTTTTGCCCAGATATTTGTCCGACCGAGTTGCTTGTCATGGGGCAAACCCTGGACAAGCTCGGAAACGACGCGGCACGGATTCAGGCACTGTTCATCACCATCGATCCGGAGCGAGATACGTCGGAAGCTCTCGCGCAATATATGCCGAACTTTCATCCTGATCTGGTCGGCCTGACGGGAACATCGGAAGAAGTAGCGGCAACCGCGAAGAGCTACCGGGTTTATTTCCGCAAGGGCGAGAAAAAGGCTGGTGAAACGACATACCTGATGTCTCATTCATCCATCGTCTACTTCATGAGCCCTAAAAGCGAATATCTTACGCACTTCGTTCTTGATCAGGACGCTGAGACGCTCGCCGAACGGATCAAGGCCATTATTGACGAGGATTAGCGGGGCATTAAAACAATATTTGTGGGTTAAAGTGTTAAGTTAATTCAGCCTGCTGCTGTGTAAGCACTGGCTGCCGTCTGCGCCACTTGCACCACCTTGGGCATATCGATTTCTTCTAGATAGTCTGCTTCTTCAAAAGCCCCACTGGCTTTGATGGCTAATGCTAGCCCGATGGCTGTTTCCTGATCCTTAACCTCAATACGCACGACCACGTCATATTTTCCACGCACAAACGCGACGTAATCAGCGCTTCCTCCAACAGACCCCAGTAATTTTTTCACCGCCGCCTCGCGGTCGGAACCCGAAATAATTCCTTTAAGCGCATGAGGAGCATATTTTCCAAGCAACAGAGCTTTCATACTACATATCCCATATTAAGTTAGGTTCTTGCCGGCATACAGCCAGAAAAGTCGACCTAGGTCTCGCTTCAAAACTGTTGTAGTCCAGCGACTCTTACTCCTTTCCAACTTTCGGTCAATGCATCAAAAGACTTGTTTTCTCGACAATTTGGTCTGTGGTTAGTCTTTCAACCAGGATAACGGAGCTGAAGCTAACGCAAAGCGCTTGAACGAAATGGCGCGCCCGGCAAAAATTCGAACTCCTGATCCCCAGATTCGTAGTCTGGTGCTCTATCCAGCTGAGCTACGGGCCATAGCCTCAAAACCGTTGTATTCTCTGTGATTCTCGCCCCTCTTCAACGCCCGGTCAATATAACAAAAAGTTATTTTCTTAAAAATTTGGTCTGGATTTGGTCTTAAGCTGGAGGAATGTGGGGGGAGGAAATAGTAGGGCTCTGGTCATCGAGGGTAAAGTCGGTGAGAAAAATTCAGCAGCCCCCGCTGCTCAAGGCCGATTCCCAGCCGGACGAAATTTAGAATTTATGAAATCAAGAAATTCGTAGTCTAAAGGCGCTTCCTTCCAATCAGGTTTAATAATATCTGTGGCAGAAACGGTCTTTTCGTTTCCAGTGGGTTCATAAAATAACTGATTTGGATCTTCACAAAACTCCGTATAAAATTTTCCGTCAGTATTTTGGAGTAGGTTTCTCGACAGCCATCTTTTTGTTCGATGGTCAATTCGCTTTGAGTATATATTTCTGTGATCTATTACTTTATATTTTGAAAATTTTGAATTACTACATGTGAATGCATGGAATCCAAATACGTTTATTAAATCAAATCCACAGCGAACAAAATCATCCACTATATCCTGCATGCTGTACAACCACGTACCGCCGGGATTTGGTACTAAAAATATCTTCGGTCCGTCATCGCGAAGTATATTTTTTGCGCTATTAAGAGCAAAATAACGGGCATCTCTGGACATCTCGGCAATGGCACCATCACAAATCACAACGTCTGCCTCAAACGGAACATTGCCCTGGAAGGTTACAAAACGCCACCATGGGATGTGAGTGATCTTAGCCTTGTTGGTCATATCTTCATGTTCAAGCACGAGTTCGGCGAGATCATCGCCAACCAAGGCTTGATAGAACCAATTCTGCCAAAGATAAAACGACTGCGTGATGTCCATGGAGCCATATTTGTGTTCAGCGCTGGCGAGCAAAGCTCCCAAATAGCCGCTGCCCGGGCCAAATTCAAAAACAGAAAGCTTTCGCTTTTCCATTTCTGACATGGCTTTGATGATACGGAACGAGTATACGGCGGCAAGTGGAGCCGCCCAGGGACATATGGTTTTACCAAATTCATTTTGGCTCAATTCCCGAACCGTTCGCACGACACCTAAAATTAATTTTTGTTCGTATTCGGAGTATCGCCTTTGCTTGTCGTAATACTTGTCCCCCTCCTGCATCGAATCAATAAATCTCACTATAGATTTTACTTCATGAATGTGGGTTGGGAACCTGACATGCTGAAATGTTATCGGTGTATATGCTGCTATCGCCGTATTCGACAAGGTACTAGCTCCACTAAATTCCGCTTCGTCATACTGCTTTGGCGTAAGCTTCTTCATGTTCCATTAACTCCTTCATAGGTTATTTGGGAGACAGTAAAGACGGCGATTAGGTTAGCCAGATTTTTCATGCCATTAGACTAACCCAACCTGATAAAAATGTTGAGTCCTGCCTACTCTGACTCTTGATGGCTCACCCTAATGGACCGGTGGGGACTGAACTTTTACCTGCTCTCAATATCATGTTTGACTGTTAGCCAGCGTGGATTTGGGTTAAATTTCCCAATAGCTGGCCCGATTACTCCCAGGTTTGCATCTCTAAATTCTACAAAATCCTTATGAGAATCCCACTTCATGGCATTTATAACGACACCAAATTCTTCTTCGACATAAATTGTTGCACCGTGAAAATGGCTTTCTCCTGTCATTAACGTATTCATCAAATCTGAAAGAGAATCCACACAGATTTCGATTTTATCTTTGCCGACTGCGAACTCGACCATTACCACTTCCATAATATCAGTTTCCTTCTAATTGTTTTTTTGTAAATTCGGTATTTTTTTAATCAAAATGTTGGATTAATTATACTATTGCGAAAATCAAATTTGCATTAAGTCTAAGCGTGTTTCGGGAGAAATTTTCAGCCCAACTCTCCGGCCTCACGATGTGTGTACCTTTGAAGCATCAAAATGAACAGGAGAGAACAAACTGAAGATGTCTCCAGGCAGGTTTATGAGTATTCCCTTGGCTGTCGAGAAAGAAGGAACATCTTTTGGTGCTCCATTCTTCGCTTCCTCCAAATGTACCCGAGCCTGAGACAGAATTGCCCTAGAGGTGATAGCCCTACTCTTTGCGGGCTGTTTCTAACGTAAGAAAAATGAGGCAAAAATCGCGACGGCAAGTCGATGCGGATAGCCGCTTTAGTCTCTGATCACGAAACTGAGCTCTGCGGAACGGTCGAATCCCGAAAATACCTACCGCCACCACCCCTGATCTAAACAACATCCGAATACGAATCGATTCCTGCGGGGCTGATTTCTTCAGCGGTGTTATCTCTGTAGCGTAGCGCTGGAGAGTGGATAGCAGGGTTGCGCTGTCATCACCTTGGGGCAGTCCTAAAGCTATAGAATGCTCCGTCTCCAGAGCCCAATAGGCTGCATCTGAATTCTTGATGAAGGTCTTTGTGCGCGAAATACCGTTACGACGAACTCGTGCACGCCATGCTCCACATTGCTTGTCGATGGTTGCCATGCTTCAACTCCGTGGTCTGTGTTTGATCTTTCGACCGGGACAACGGAATTGAAGTGAAGGCTAAGTGCTTGAAAGAAATGGCGCGCCCGGGAAGATTCGAACTCCCGACCCCCAGATTCGTAGTCTGGTGCTCTATCCAGCTGAGCTACGGGCGCTTGAAAGCGGGCGGACAGTACTCAAATCACGGAAGCGCCGCAAGAGGCCACCGCCTATACGCTTAAAAACCGCCTATTAGAGCATTTTCCCACACCCTAAATATACGGGCAGTCTGGCTGAAGTCATTGGCACAAGTGGGAATCCTGCTTGTGAGCGGCCCATCATGGAGTTACTATCCTCCATCTTTTTGAGGCGGGATGCCACAATCGGGTCTTGCTGTGGAGCGGGAATTCATAACCCTCTCGCTTGGCTGCGGCGATCGCAGGACGAGCCGGCAGGATTGAGCGGCGGCAACATGTGTCTTGAGGTAATTAGTAGCGGGTGGTTTCAGGTGATAGCACCTTTTAAGGGTTTGTTTCTCATCTCGGCAGCAGCACTTGTCTTCACGGCATGTTCATTCACTGAAGATGCCTTATGGCCGTCGCTTACCGGAGAAGATCCTTCCGGTTCTGGTGAGCAAGTTGAGATAATGGCCTCCGAATCAGAACTGCGTGACGAGGAGTTATATGCCGCGTCATCCGAACTAATCGACGCGCAGCCGGTAACTCAAGTTTCCTACGAGCCCGACAGCGCGCTCATGGCGATTACGCCAACGGGCACTTTTGTCGGCGCAAAAGTTGCCCAACAGCGTGCGGAGTTAGAAAATCTAAAGGTCTCTGTAAACAATCGCCGCATTCAGTTCGAACAGGTCCGCAACACCGCGCGGCAAAATTCGCAAAGCTATTTTGCGACCATCGCAGCCGTCACCGCACGACTCAGGATCGGAACAACTCCTGGCAACCCAGTTCTGGTCAGCCAGTGGAACGCGGCGCAGAGCGAGCTTGATCGAATCCTCACCGATATCGCAGCGCTCAACACTCTCGGCAATCAAGTCGCCGCCGATTCGGCAATGTCAAGCTATCTCCTCGATTCAGTACGTGCAACCTACGGGCTGCAAGGGGCTGTAGACGAAGACCACCGCCAGTTGTCGCTGATCGAGGACGAAGTCAACCGCAATGTTGTACTGATCGACCGCCTACTGGGCGGACTGCGCGAAACAATTGGCCGCTACACAAATTACGTGAATGCCGAGCGGCGTAATCTCGGCACCCTTGCGCTCGCCATTAAGAATGGCGAATATCTCGGCCCCAGCCTTGCCAACCGAAACGACGATTATGCCGGTGGCCAAGCGCGCGCTGCGGCGGTGGAGCCGCAGAACCTCGTTGAAGACCGCCGTCCGCTGGTAGTGATCCGATTTGACCGCACCGATGTCGAGTTCAAGCAGGCTCTTTATACTGCCGTTTCTACGGCCCTAGAACGCCACCCGCAGAGCACCTTCGATCTAGTCGCCGTAGCGCCCAATATGGGCAGTCCGGCGGATGTTGCGCTGGCCTCCAACGCCGCCAAACGCCATGCGGACGTCGTTCTACGGGCGCTGAGTGAGATGGGCTTGCCAAGCAACCGGGTGACCCTTTCCTCGACAACCAGTCCTGGCGTGCAAACCAACGAAGTCCACATCTACGTCCGCTAAGGTAGGATGATGTCGGCACGCCGCACGTGCCGCAGCCGTACCGGGCTATTCGCCGGCTTTTCCACCTTTATTTCGTTTCTCTTAATTTTTGCCGCTCCCGGCGCGACCGATTCTGGAGAGCCGGCCCGCGCCAATTCGGCAATGATTTCCGCGGCAAACCCTCATGCCGCGCGCGCCGGGCAGGATATTCTCTCCGCCGGTGGCTCAGCCATTGATGGGGCGATAGCGGCGCAGATGGTTCTTGGGTTGGTAGAGCCGCAATCTTCCGGCATCGGCGGTGGCGGTTTCCTACTGCACTATAACGCCACCACGGGCGCGATCGAAAGCTTTGATGGGCGTGAAACAGCCCCTGCCACAGCAACTGGTGATCTATTCCGAAGACCTGATGGCAAGCTGATGCAGTGGCCCGAGGCTGCCAGAGGCGGTTTATCGGTCGGAGTCCCGGGCTTGTTGCGTATGCTGGAGTTAGCGCACCGCAAGCATGGCCGACTGCCCTGGGCGCGTCTGTTCCAGCCGGCAATCCAGCTCGCCGAGGCAGGCTTCACGGTCTCGCCGCGCATGGCCCAGTCGATCGCCGACAATCAGGACCTGGCCGATTTTCCCGCTGCCCGCGCTTATTTTTTTGCGGGCGGTGAACCGCTTTTCGCAGGGGCGCGTCTAACCAATCCGGAATATGCCACGACGCTTCGTACCATCGCTGCTGGTGGGGCCAACGCTTTTTACCACGGCGACATTGCGGCTGATATCGCAGCCGCTGTGCAATCCGCCGTGCACAATCCGGGTGCCATGTCGGTCGACGATATAGAGCGCTACGAAGCGCTTCAGCGACCACCGGTCTGCGCCACTTACCGCATATATGCGGTTTGCGGCATGGGACCGCCAAGCTCAGGCGGGCTAACGACTTTGCAAATCCTTGGATTGATTGAGCGATTTGATATCGCCACAACTAGCGCCAATTCGATCAAGGCTCTTCATATCATCACAGAAGCCAGCCGCCTCGCCTTTGCAGACCGCGCGCTCTTCATAGCAGATAGCGATTTCGTCGCGGTGCCCGTTGAGGGTCTGTTGGACCGTGGCTATCTTGCCAAAAGGTCAGCGCTGATCCATCTCGACAAATCCATGGGCAAAGCCAGCGCTGGTGCGCCGCCTGGCTCCAACCGCCGCGCCTACGCTATGCATGACCAGGAGCACGGAGCGTCGACCAGTCATCTATCGGTTATAGATGCGGCGGGGAACGCGGTCTCATTCACAACAAGTATTGAGCGCGCCTTCGGCTCCCGCCTCCTCGTACGGGGCTTTCTGCTCAATAATCAATTGACGGATTTCTCGTTCCGAGCCGAGAAAAATGGCCAGCCGTTGGCCAACCGAGTTGAAGGCGGCAAGCGGCCGCGTTCCTCCATGGCGCCAACGCTAGTCTTCAGTCCAGATAGTGAATTGCTGCTCACCTTGGGCTCCCCCGGCGGGTCGCGCATTATCGGCTATGTCACCCTGGCGCTGATCGCTTCGCTCGACTGGCAAATGAACCCGCAGACCGCCTTCTCGCTTCCCCACTTCAGTAACCGTAACGGCGCGACCGAGCTCGAGGCGGGCAGCCCGCTGGAAACACTTGCATTAGAATTGGGGTCACTCGGCCATGACGTCATGATCCGTGCCATGAACAGCGGACTGCATGGGGTACGCGTCACGGCGGATGGCCTTGAAGGCGGTGCAGATCCGCGGCGCGAAGGCCTGGCCCTCGGTGACTAGGAGGAAGAAGTAATGAAACTTTATGATTGGAAAGGCGCGCCGAATCCACGGCGGGTTCTAATTTTTAGTAAGGAGAAGGGCATTGAATTGCCCATCATCGAGGTCGGGGCCGACAAGAGGGCCATGCTAAAAGACGATTTCCTCGCCAACAACAGCCAGCGCACGGTGCCAGTCCTAGAGCTCGACGACGGCACCCGCATCGGAGAGGCGATGGCGATTTGCCGCTATCTGGAGACGCTCTATCCCGAGCCACCCCTAATGGGCACGGACCTACTTGAATGCACCTTCGTCGATATGTGGGAGCGGCGCGCCGACATGGAGGGCATCGGCGCAATCAGCGAATTGTTCCGTAATTCCAATCCCGCGTTCAAAGGACGCGGCCTTCCTGGCCGGGCAGAGCGAATTGAACAAATACCGCAATTGATCGAACGCGGTCGTACACGCATGAACTGGTTTTTCGAGAAATTCGATGCGCAGATCGGCAATAACCCGTTCATCATCGGCGATAAGTTTACAATCGCCGACATCACGGCCTTTTGCGCAACAAATTTCGCCGAAAAGGTCTGCAAGATTAAGATCCCAGGGACCTATGAGAACTTCAGTCGATGGTATGAAGCGGTATCCGCACGGCCCAGCACTGGTCGCTAGGGCGCTAACGTCCCAGGACGGATCAAGGTTTGTCGGAAATGACTTGAGGTCTGGCAACCCATGCGAATCTTTTCCACCTATTCCAGCTGACCTATTTCCCTGACATCAACCCGATCGAGCAGACCTTCGCAGCAATCAAACATTGGATGCTCATGACCCAAAAACGAAACATCGGAAACACCTGGCCCTACGTCCGCCGGCAAGGCATCCACCAAATTGTGGTACAAACCGCGACCAGCCCCGCCGATGGTCCTATTGGCGACATTGACTTTGCCTCGCCAAATCCGTATAGAGCTGGCTCTCCCAGAGCAAGCACATGCATCCACTCCGGAGCCTTGGCCGTGCGATGGGATTTTTGTCGGAGACAAGCCCTTGAAGCGAACGTTTCAGCCTAGCAATATCGTGCGCAAACGGAGGCACGGCTTTCGCTCCCGTATGAAAACCGTCGGTGGCCGGCGTATTCTATCGCGCCGCCGGGCCAAGGGACGCAAACGCCTTTCGGTCTAACCCGATGGCTCTCCGGATCGTACATCTGACGCGACGGTCCGAGTTCCTTCATGCTGCGGCTAAAGGCCGCAAATCGTCCACGCCAGGACTGGTTTTGCAGGCTGTTTTCCCGGCCCATCGACCGGAGGATGCAGAAATCTCGGGTGGTACAGAAAGCCGCTTTCGCGTCGGCTTCACCGCGAGCCGGCGGGTCGGCGGCGCGGTAGCGCGAAACAGAGCCAAGCGCCGATTGCGCGCGGCAGTGGCTCGTGTTATGCCGGAGCGCGCTAAAGCCGGCCGGGATTATGTGGTTATCGCCAGAGCCGCGACGCTTGATCGGGATTTTGAGGATTTGCTGCGGGATTTGGTAACGGCCTTGGCGCGGGTCGACGCAAAAGCCGCCGGAAATTCCGAGCCGTCCAGCGCCGACTAAGGCTAGCTGCCGGTCCACGACGGGAATGTTTGAGAAAGAGTAGAGATCACGCCGTGCCCCTGAACCCCATCAGCTTAATCTTTTGGCTAATGATCCGCGGTTATCAGTCGATGGTTTCGCCTTGGCTTCTGCCTTCATGCCGCTTTGAACCGAGTTGTTCGCATTATGCCCTGGAGGCGGTGCAGCGGCACGGACCACTGTTCGGCCCCGGTCTTGCTATATGGCGTATTCTCCGCTGCAACCCGTTTGGCGGCCAGGGTTTAGACCCTGTACCCGAAGCAATTTTTGCCCGCCGCACGTCAAAGTGCCGTGGAAACCGGCATTAAACAAAGAGGCCGCGAGGCGTAGATTATGTTCGGCGAAAGCAAACTAAATCTTGTCCTTATTGTCGGCGCTGTGCTGGTGATTTTGGTAGGCTGGCAATTTCTGATGCCGGTCTTCTTCCCGCCGCCGGAAACGCCGCGGCACCAGGAAACACCAGCGCAGCAAAAGACAGTGGCATCACAAACGGGCGATGGACAAATCGAAAGCGTGAACGCTGCAGATGCGGCGCCCGTGGTCGTACGCGAGCGTTCGGAAGCGATCAACAACGGTGAGCGCATCACTATCGACGGCGACCGGGTGCGCGGCTCGATCCTGCTAAAGGGGGCGCGCTTCGATGATGTTGTGCTCAAGGATTACCGCGAGCAGAAAGAAGAAGATAGCCCGAATATCGTCATCCTGAACCCGCGCAACACGGAACATCCTTATTTCGCTGAATTTGGCTGGACGCAAGATTCGAATCCAACCATCAAACTGCCGAATTCAGACACGATGTGGCAAGCAGACCGCAGTCGGTTGACAACCGGTTCGCCCGTGACACTGACCTGGGACAATGGCGAGGGTCTTGTTTTTAAGCGCAAAATCTCGCTCGACGAGAATTTCCTGTTCACCACCGAGCAGACGATAGAGAACAACAGCGATCAGACGATCAATCTCGCGCCCTACGGCCAGGTCGTCCGCTACGATACCCCTGCCGCCGGCATGACCGGCATGTTTGCCGTGGATTCAGAGGACTTCGTCCCCTGGGGCATGTTTGGCCATGGTGGCCTCGGCGTCCTGCAAGGGATGAAGCAGGAATTTTCCTACGAAGACATGCAGGAAATTGGAAAATCGCAGATTCGCAGCAATGATGGCTGGGTAGGCATCACCGGAAAATATTGGCTCAGTGCGCTGATTCCGGATCCTAAACAGGCTATCATCGCGAAATTCGAACACATCAACTCAGAAAACCGCGACCGCTACCTGGTCAATTATCGCTGGGAGGATCTGGTCGTCGTTCAACCCAATACAACGCGGTCGATCTCAAATCATCTCTTCGTCGGTGCCAAGGAATTCAATCTCCTCGATTCCTATGAAGGGACAATCGGTGTGCGAGATTTCGACAGTGCAGTCGATTTCGGCTTGGTTTGGTTCCTCGCCCGACCGCTCTATTATCCGATCGATTTCTTCTATCGCGCAGTCGGCAATTTCGGTGTGGCCATCCTGCTCCTGACTATTTGCGTACGTATCGTGCTCTATCCGCTAGCCAACAAGGCCTACGCCTCGATGAGCAAGCTGCGCAAATTACAGCCCGACACCATCTTGTTGCGCGAGCGCTACAAAGACGACAAAGCGAAGATGAATACCGAGATGATGGCGCTCTACCGTAAGGAAAAGGCCAATCCCATGGCCGGCTGTTTGCCCATGCTGGTGCAGATTCCCGTGTTCTTCGCGCTCTATAGCGTGCTTTTCGCAACGATCGAAATGCGCCATGCGCCGTTCTTCCTGTGGATTGACGATCTGTCGGCGCCAGATCCATTGACCTTCATCACGGTCTTCGGATTGCTCGAATGGCCGGCGCCTGAATTTTTGCTAATCGGCATTTGGCCAATCCTGTTTGCTGTGACGATGCTGCTGCAAATGAAGCTCAACCCGCAACCGGTCGAGCCCCTGCAACAGAAGATCATGATGTTCCTGCCGATCATCTTCCTGTTTATGTTTGCCCGCTTTCCATCGGGCCTCGTGGTCTATTGGACCTGGAACAATGTGCTTTCCATCGCACAGCAATGGCTCATCATGCGGCGCATGGGCATCACCCGCGCCTCTCTCGCCGCGGATGCAGAAAAGATCAAGAAGATCAAAGAGCAGGCGGCGGCAGGCAAACTACCGCTGCCCAGCCGCTCGCGGCCGGCGACGGGTCGCAAACGGAAACGTCCTGCCGACGAACGCGGCGATAGCACCAAGCGCCGCAAGCCGGGCACACGGGGCGAACGCAAGGAACGCAAGGAGCGCGCCC
>CAZUXZ010000220.1:0-2642 GCA_964624055.1 uncultured Rhizobiaceae bacterium
GTATGTCGGCTCTGTGGCTCGAAGTGGTTCTTTAATTGGTTCTTTGATAGCCCAGCATAAGCGGGCTGAAGTTTCTTTTGAACGCATGGTTAATACAACTGATGAACTCACTCCAACCAAATTGGTTGAACACGGACCAATTTATCTGACGGGTGATTTGCCACCAATTCCCATTCCCAAACGTGAGTCCTCAGATTGTTTAGAGTCGTTGAAAATTCAAGATTTAACCTGCCAATACCCAAATTCATCTAATGGTATTACAAATGTCAATTTAGAATTGACAGCTGGATCCTTCACTGTAATTACGGGGAAGGTTGGTTCAGGCAAAACTACATTACTCAAAACTCTATTAGGAATGTTGCCAGCTCAAGCTGGACAAATCAGTTGGAACGACCAAATAATTACTCAGCCTAAAGATTTTTTTATACCACCCCGATGTGCCTATACTCCTCAAAATCCACGCCTTTTTAGTGAATCGTTTAAAGACAATATATTGATGGGTATACCCGAGTCTATCCCAGATATAGAGAGAGCTATTCAACTTGGTGTGATGGAAGAAGACTTACCTACATTGCATAAAGGTTTGGAGACAATCGTTGGCCCTAGAGGAGTGATCTTGTCTGGTGGGCAAATGCAACGTAGTGCAGCAGCTCGTATGTTCATGCGTCAGACGGAACTCGACATATTTGACGATTTATCCTCGGCTCTAGACGTCGAAGCCGAGCAAAAACTCTGGGAGCGACTTTTTGCCACTACAGAAAATAAAATACAACGGTTAGCTACTTGCTTGGTCGTTTCTCATCGACGACCAGCTTTACGGAGAGCCGATCAAATTCTTGTGTTGAAAGATGGTAGAGTCGAAGCTGGGGGGAATTTAGAGCATCTGTTACAGTCGAGTTCTGAGATGCAGAAATTGTGGGCTGGTGACCTCAGTTACAAAATAGAATAAAATCATATTTTTCATTGTCGATCTGAGTTGCGTTACAGCCAATATTAGATTCAGCTTTCGACCACATGCCAGATAATTTGCCTCAACACTCTAAAGAATCTTCAGATACATTGTTATTGGTATCAGTCTGCATGATTGCCATTTGTGCGATCATTTATGAACTAGTCATTGCCACTTTGTCATCCTATTTGCTCGGCAATAGCATCTACCAATTTTCGATTACCATTGGTCTATTTATGAGTTCTATGGGCTTTGGTTCTTTCCTGTCCAAGTACTTTAGCCGTTCGTTAATTACCCGGTTTATTCAAATTGAAATTTTGATCGGTTTAATAGGCGGCATCTCGACTGTATCTCTTTTCAGTACTTATCTTTTCTTCGAGTCAATGGAAGTCTATTTGACAGTGATGATCTTTATTAGTATTGCGATTGGTGGAATGGTGGGGCTCGAAATTCCCATTCTTATAAGAATTATTGAACAAAAAGACAGCTTGAAGGTGTCTGTGGCGAATGTCTTAGCTTTTGATTACGGAGGTTCTCTAATTGGATCAATTGTTTTTCCACTTCTTCTTCTAAAGTATACGGGTATTATTCAAACTAATTTTATTGTGGCTTTACTCAATATCTTAGTTGCAATAGCAACACTGATAAACTACCGGTCAGAGATTAAGCGATTGTTTTTGTGGGGAGTGATTTTGGTCTTAATTAGCATTGGTTTATCAATCTCTGCTTACTTTTCACTTGACATTGAAAACTGGCTGGAAGCCAGATTATACCGGCATGCCATCATTCTGTCCAAACAAACTCCTTACCAGAAAATCGTTGTTACAAAAGCAACTACTAATCCATCAGAAAATAGACAAATTAAAACGAACAAACCTCCGTTATTTGAGATAAGTCCACCTAAAATTACTGTAGAAAAACGACGAAATGATGTAAGGTTATTTATCGATGGAAATTTGCAGTTTAGTTCAGTAGACGAATATCGATATCATGAGGCACTGGTTCATCCTGCTATGGGCTTAACAAAAAATCGGAAACGAATTTTAGTCTTAGGAGGTGGCGACGGATTAGCTCTTCGAGAAGTATTGAAGTATCCATCAGTTGAAGCCGTAGTGCTAATCGACATTGATCCTGAAATCACTAAATTATGTGCCACGAACTTAGACATCATCAATCTCAATCAGGGTTCGTTGTCGGATAGTCGGGTAAAAATTCTGAATCAAGACGCCTATCAGTATGTTGAAAAGTTAGCACCCGATCAATCATATGACGTGGTAATTATTGATCTGCCTGATCCGAATTATGCCTCATTGTCAAAACTATACAGCGTGACTTTTTATGCTTTGTTGAAGAAAAAATTGACCGACGGTGGGGTTATGGTCAGTCAAAGCACCTCGCCTTTTTTCTCTCGGCATGCTTTTTGGTGCATCAACCACTCGATGGAGAAAGCGAACTTGCACACCTACGCCTATCACTTGGATGTTCCATCGATGGGGGATTGGGGATTTAACTTATCCGCCAAAGAATCTTTGGCCATCGAACGAGTCCACATAGCTGTATCAACTGAATTCCTGACCCCTGCTGTTGCGATATCTATGTTCCAATTTGGTAAGGATATCAGCCGAATTAACACAAAACCTAACACGTTGACTCGACCAATTTTGCAGTATTATTACCACGATCAAAAGTGGCG
>CAZUXZ010000221.1:0-31070 GCA_964624055.1 uncultured Rhizobiaceae bacterium
CGATAATCTGCCGCTCTCGCTGCTCTCCGATTTGGTTCGCCCGCGTGACGCGGCCGTTGGTGATAGCGCTGCTGCGTTTAACCGACCGCTCGCGCTGTGCATAGATGTCCGCACACGTCAGTTCGATATCGAACATTTTGAGCATGATGTCGCACCCTTGCTTGATCGTCATGATCTTGATGTGACCCTGTTATTCCTGGATGGCAATGATGAAGCCCTACGCCGCCGTTTTACCGAAACTCGGCGGCCTCATCCCCTCGTCGTAGACCGTCCGGTTATCGACGGCATCCGGCACGAGCGCGAACGCCTTGATTGGCTACGGCGACGGGCCGATCTCACGGTAAATACCACCGATCTTGAAATTCGCGACTTGCGCCGGTTGTTGGCGGGGCATTTTTCCTATCCGAAGTCTCGCGAGCTAAGCATTTTCGTGATGTCCTTTTCTTATCCACGCGGCCTACCGGCAGATGCCGATCTGGTGTTCGACGTACGTTTCCTGTCCAATCCCCATTATCAGGAGGACCTCAGGCCGTTGAGTGGCTTAGATTTGGCCGTCGGCCGGCATATCGAAGCGGACTCGGTTTTTGCTGCATTTTTTGCTAAATTGAAGGACATACTGGTCACGCTCTTGCCCGCCTATGAGCGTGAGGGAAAGTCTTACCTGACGATTGCCGTGGGCTGCACGGGAGGACGGCACCGCTCCGTGTTTGTCGCAGAACGGGTCGCCCAGTCGATAAGGGAATTTGGCCGACAGGTTGGCGTGCGCCACCGTGACATGGAGAGTAATCCGGAACACGGCAAAGCTGAAGAACGCAGCTAGATTTGCGCAACGTGATGGTTACTGCGCTTGCTTGAACTACGCCGCCACCAATGGCGGTGGAATTACTTGGGAGAGAAAATGATTGGTCTCGTCTTGGTGACTCATGGCCGTTTGGCTGAGGAATTCGTCGCGGCGACGGAGCATGTGGTTGGTCGTCAGGCCAACATCCGCGCCGTTTGTATCGGCGCGGACGACGATATGGAACGCCGGCGCAAGGATATCATCGCCGCCATCGGCGACGTCGATGACGGCAATGGTGTGATCCTGCTCACGGATATGTTTGGTGGCACGCCCTCTAATCTTGCCATCTCCGTCATGGACCAAGCGAAGGTCGAGGTGGTTGCCGGCATGAACTTACCGATGTTGATCAAGTTAGCGAGTGTGCGCGACCAGAATAGTCTGGCGGAGGCGGTCGCTCTTGCCCAGGATGCTGGGCGAAAATACATAAACGTGGCAAGCAGTCTGTTGAAGGGAGGTGAAATATGAGCAGCCGGTTGGCGGGTCGCGCATGAGTGGCGCTGATTCACCGGAAGGGGCGGCGTTTGGGCGGCGTTCTTGCCTCATCGGCAACAAGTTGGGCCTCCACGCCCGGGCGGCGGCCAAATTCGTTCGCATGGCAGGTTCTTACGATGCCGAAGTTTGGGTCGTACGCAACGGCACCCGGGTTTCCGGCGTTTCCATCCTGGGGTTGATGATGTTAGCAGCAGCGCCAGGATCAGAAATCATTTTGGAGGCGCGCGGCGCCCAGACCTCCGAAGTGCTAGAAGCATTGGTTAACTTGGTGGACGATAATTTCGATGAAGACTAAGACAAAACGCGAAATCCGAAGCCAGCCGGTACCACCACTAGCCGAATCGTTGCGGGCAGAGCTCAAATATTCGGGATTAGGTGTTTCCGCTGGTATTGCCATCGGTCCGGCACATGTCATGGAGCGGGGTCTGATCGACGTTCCAGAATATTGTGTGACTGATGTCGACGGAGAGCTCGCGCGCTTCGATGAAGCGGCACAACTTTCAATCAAGCAGGTTGAAAAACTTCGCGTTAAGGCATCGGCTCTCTCCGAAGCGGCTGCGGAAGAGCTCAACTATTTGCTTGAGGCTCATCTTCAGATGCTTGCGGGTTCACGCCTCGTGCGCGGTGTTGAGAAGCGCATTCGTAGCGATAAGCTCAATGCCGAAGCGGCGGTACAGGCCGAGCTTTCCGAAATTGCCCATGCCTTTTCAGAGATGGAGGATTCGTATCTTGCCAGCAAGATCCAAGACGTGCGCGAAGTTAGCGCGCGGCTTGTGCGCAATCTTAATAAGGCAGGTTATCAGGCATTTTCCGGGCTGGCGCCCGGCTCGATCATCATTGCTGAAGAAATTACTCCGGCCGATACGGCTTTGATGGATCCTTCCATCGTGGGCGGGTTTGCCTCGGCCCTTGGCGGTGCGGAAGGCCATACCACGATCATGGCGCGTTCCTTAGGCTTACCCGCCGTCCTCGGAGTACCGAGCTTGGTGAATCAGGTGCGTCCGGGCGATATGATTGTGGTTGACGGTGTGCGCGGGACGGTGGTTGTCAATCCGAGCCAGGCGACGATCGCCCGCTTCGAGCGCCGGCGCGAGGCCCTCGCCCGGCGCCAGCGTCAGCTTGAGCGCCTCCGCAGTGTGCCAGCAACGACCCTGGATAATGTGCGTATCTCGCTAAAATGCAATTTGGAACTCCCTCACGAGCTCGCTTTGGCGCAGCAGGTTGGCGCCGAGGGGGTCGGTCTGTTGCGCAGCGAATTTCTTTATATGAATCGCGATACCTTGCCGAGCGAAGACGAACAATTTGTTGCCTTTAGGGAAATCGTCGAGGGTATGGAGGGTCATCCGGTGACGGTGCGCACCCTTGATGTCGGTAGTGACAAACTGGCCTATTCACTGGGCGAACATATCAGCCCTAGTGCCAATCCGGCTCTTGGCTTAAGAGCGATTCGCCTATCACTCAAGGTGCGTAAGCTGCTTGAGACCCAGCTTGCCGCTATGTTGCGCGCGAGCGCCCATGGTGAGCTTCGCATACTCCTGCCGATGATTAACTCGACAGGCGAGATCAAGCGGGTCCAGGAGGCAATGGACAAAATTGTTCGCCGCCTGACTCGCAAGCGCGTTGCCATGTCGGATCCGCTACCCAAGCTCGGCATCATGATCGAGACTCCCGGCGCCGCGCTCGCTGCGGACAGCCTAGCTAAGTCGAGCGATTATTTTTCTATCGGCACCAACGACCTCACCATGTACACCCTCGCTGCTGATCGGGGTGATGAGCAGGTCGCCCATCTTTACGATCCGCTGCACCCCGCCGTACTGCGGCTGATCAAATTTGCCACCGAGGCTGGGCAGGGCGCCGGCATCCCGGTCAATCTTTGTGGTGAAATGGCAGGCGAACCCCGCTTTACCGCATTGCTTCTCGGCTTAGGATTGCGCGATCTGTCGATGGCGGCGCCAAATTTACCGCGGGTCAAACAACGCATTCTGGGGCTCGATATCAATGATGCTAAAAAGCGTGCTGAGCAAATTATGGAACAGACCGATACTGGTGTTATCGCAACCCTCATCGACGACTTCAACGCACTTAACTAGCTCCGTTCTGTAATGTTGTGCAGTGCGTGCGGCGGTGCTACAACGCCGCTCCGCAATTCCAATTAACAAGCTCGTGCTATCGGAGAACCATTCATGTCGGACGCCACCGATTATAAGGTCAAGGACATTTCGCTCGCTGATTGGGGGCGCAAGGAAATAGCTATTGCTGAAACTGAAATGCCCGGCTTGATGTCGTTACGTGACGAGTTGGGAGAGACTAAGCCGCTTACTGGTGCGCGCATTCTGGGCTGTCTGCACATGACCATCCAGACCGCGGTACTGATCGAGACTCTGGAGGCGCTCGGCGCCTCAATACGCTGGTCGAGCTGCAACATCTTTTCAACTCAAGATCATGCGGCTGCCGCGCTAGCTGTGACAGGTTTGCCGGTCTTTGCGTGGAAGGGCGAGACAGAAGAAGAATATGAATGGTGCATCCAGCGGACCATTGAGGCGCCAGATAACTGGCAGGCCAATATGATCCTTGATGATGGCGGCGATCTGACCAAAATTATGCATGACGATTATGGGGACCGTATGGGTGCGGTCAAAGGGATCTCGGAAGAGACTACCACTGGCGTACTTCGCCTCTATGAGATGGAGAAGGCTGGCACCCTCAAGGTGCCTGCCATCAACGTTAATGATTCTGTTACCAAATCGAAATTCGACAATCTCTACGGTTGCAGAGAAAGCCTGGTGGATGGCATCAAGCGGGCTACTGATGTCATGCTTGCAGGTAAGATTGCCGTGGTGAACGGATATGGTGATGTTGGTAAGGGCTGTGCTGTATCGTTGCGTGGCCAGGGTGCACGCGTGTTGGTAACTGAAATCGATCCAATCTGCGCTCTACAAGCTTCAATGGAAGGCTATGAAGTAACGACTATGGATGAGGCCGCTTCCAAGGGCGATGTATTCGTTACCGCGACCGGAAATCTCGATGTCATTACCCTAGATCACATGCGACAGATGAAAGATCGCTCTATCGTCTGCAATATTGGCCATTTTGATTCCGAAATTCAAATTAGTGCGCTACAGAACTATCCTTGGCATGAGGTCAAGCCGCAGGTCGACGAGGTTGAATTTCCCGATGGAAAGCGTCTAATCGTATTGGCCAAGGGGCGTTTAGTGAATCTCGGTTGTGCCACCGGCCATCCGAGCTTCGTTATGAGCACCTCATTTTCGAACCAGGTGCTCGCACAGATTGAGCTGTGGCAGAATGGCGATTCCTACGACAACAAGGTCTACACTTTGCCTAAGCATCTCGACGAAAAGGTCGCGACGCTTCATTTGGAGAAGCTCGGCGTCAAGCTCACCAAATTAAGTGCTGAACAGGCGGATTATATTGGCGTATCTCAAGTGGGCCCGTTCAAGCCGGATCATTACCGTTATTAATCAACAGCCCCCGTGACCATGTCATCCGTGTGGTCGGCGCTAAGATCGATAGTCTTGATTTGTGCGTCCGAGTCGCCGATATGGACGTCGGCTTCCTGCAGAAAATGCAGGACTAAGTGTTTGAGGCTTTCTATTAAGCGAATAGTCTCCTAGCACGCCAGGGCAGCGCCGGACTTGGATTGTCGCAGGACAAGAATTTCGTCAAATTGAATGGCGGCGGCGTGATCCTCGATTCGGCGCTTGATAATGGCAACACCGTGACATGCGCGTTTCTAATCAAACATCAGGCGCCGCAAGAGGTTGCAGCTTAAAGGTGATTTGGGCTCAGCGCTGCGATGCGATATAGGTTACGCTATGCCGCTTCGTGATGTGTCCAAACCCGTTGTTCTGACCCTTGAAGATAAATCCGCCACTGATGCACTTGCGGTGCGGTTGGCAGTGCTGGTGGCGGCGGGGGACATCATCGGTCTGGGTGGTGAGCTTGGTGCGGGCAAGACGACCTTCGCCCGCGCATTTATTTGCGCCCGACTCGGCGAGACGGAAGTTCCGAGTCCCACCTTCACCCTGGTACAAACCTATGAAGGTAGCGGCGCGTCGATTTGGCATTTCGACCTCTATCGACTGCAAAGTTCTGAAGAAATTTACGAACTTGGCGTCGAAGAGGCTTTTGGGACGGCGATTTCGCTCATTGAATGGCCGGAGAAAATGGCTGGCAACGAACCTCCAGACTGGCTGGAGTTGCGTCTTGATCCTGGTGGCGGAGAAGAAGCCCGGCGCGTCACCCTCACGCCGCATGGACTGCGTTCGGCGAACCTGCTAGTCGGCCTGACGACAGTCGATGTCTGAGCGTGCGGAGCATATTGATCGATTTCTAGCTGCCAAGGGCTGGTCCGGCGCGGCGCGGACGGTGCTTGTCGGTGATGCCTCTGGACGGCGGTATGTTCGCCTGTGCCAGGAGTCCGAAAGTGCCGTTCTGATGGATTCGGTCCATGAAGAGATTGCTGCCTTCTGCCTTACCGCCCGGCGGCTGCAAAACCTCGGTTTGAGCGCCCCCAGAATTTTAGCCGAAGACTCCGCTCTTCGCTTGCTGTTGCTGGAGGATTTCGGTGATCTTACCTTTACCTGTTGCCTCGACGCGGGTTCCGGTCCGGACGAAGGCTCGCTCTATGGCTTGGCGGTCGATCTTCTGGCGACGCTTGGTCATGCTCCGGTCAGTGACGGTTTTCCGGTCATGGACCAAGATTATCTTGCCCGGGAAATACGTCTGTTTGCCGAATGGTGGCCGTCGGAAAGTGGCGTAGATTTAACAACGGAAGCAGGAAGCTGGGTTGCGGCCTGGCGCGAAGCTCATGCGCTTGCGCTATCGGCACCATCATGCCTCGCTCTGCGCGATTTTCATGCCGCCAATCTGATGTGGTTGGCGGAACGTGACGGTATTGCGCAAGTAGGCTTGCTCGATTTTCAGGATGCTGTTATCGCGCCACTTCCTTACGATCTCGTATCGCTCCTCAAGG
Source organism: uncultured Rhizobiaceae bacterium (assembly GCA_964624055.1). Classification (GTDB taxonomy): domain Bacteria; phylum Pseudomonadota; class Alphaproteobacteria; order UBA828; family UBA828; genus PTKB01. The sequence continues at coordinate 6,327 of CAZUXZ010000221.1, forward strand.
ATGTGCGGCGTGACCTTCCAGAAGGTTTGGAAGCTGACATGATTGCTCGCTTTGCTGACGCTTTTCCCGCCCTCGAAGCCAAAGCATTTCACGCCGCCTATGCCATTATCGGCGCGCATCGCAATCTCCGGATTGCAGGCGTTTTTTCGCGTCTCGCCCAGCGTGATAACAAACCGGGTTATCTCGAATATCTGCCCCGGGTCTGGCGCCATATCGAAACCGATCTCGCCCATCCGGTCCTCGCGCCGGTTAGCGACTGGCTCGAGCGCCATGTGCCGCCAGGGCAGCGGAGGTGCGTGCGATGAGCGGCGCCATGCCGAGCCACGCCATGGTGCTTGCCGCCGGGCTCGGCAGGCGTATGCGCGCTGCCAATCCTGGGCTACCCAAGCCGCTCATACCATGTGCCGGCAAGCCGTTGATCGACTATGCCCTCGACCGTCTTGCTGATTTCGGGGTGCGCTCAGTGGTGGTCAACAGCCACTATCTCGCCGACCTATTGACCGTACATGTGACGAAGTACGCCGCGCGCCGTCCGGAGCTTTCGATCCGGATGTCACTGGAAGAGGTTCTCATGGATACCGGCGGTGGCGTGGCCCAGGCCTTACCATATCTTGGCCGAGAGGCGTTTTTTGTGCAAAACAGCGATACGGTTGTGCAGGATGGCGCTCGGGCCGTGGCTCGGCTCTCTGCGGCATGGGACGATGTGCGCATGGATGCGCTGCTTCTCCTTTGCCCACAGGCGCGTGCGTTCGGTCATACCGGTGGCGGCGACTTCCGCTTTGGCGCGGATGGTCGCCCGCAACGCGCTCATGGTGCCCCAGACGCGCATATCTTTTGCGGCCTACAAATGCTTCATCCGCGTCTGTTCGGGGGCGCTCCCGCCGGTCCCTATTCGCTCAACCACCATTATGATAAAGCCGCAGAGAGAGGGCGACTCTTCGCTGTCGAGCATGACAGTTGGTGGCATCATGTGGGCACGCCCGAGGCGCTCGTCGAGGCGGAGTGCCGGCTCAAGCCGGAGACTGGCGAGTGAGAGAGCTAAGGCCCACGCCTCGGATCTTTACGATCGGGCCCGAGCTGCCTTTCGCCGATGCGTTGGTCGACGGTCTTCTTCATGGTGGAGTTATCGACAGAGTCGAGGAAGACCCCTTGACGCTTAGCCAGGCGACTATTTTGCTGCCGACACGGCGAGCCTGCCGGGCCTTAAGGGAAGCCTTTCTCAGGCAGTCGGACTCCGGCGCAATGCTGCTGCCGCGCATTCGTCCGATCGGCGATCTCGATGAAGATGAAGTCGGCCCCGCCGGATTGCTAGAAAGCAGCGAGTTGCCGCCAGCTTTGGCGCCGCTACACCGCCGGTTTTTGCTTGCCCGGTTAATCCTCGGGCTTGAACCAGACTGTCGCACCGATCAGGCCATGCGTCTGGCTGAGGAACTTGGCGCGCTTCTCGACCAGGCAGGCAGCGAGCGACTAGATCTCGCCGACCTCGATAAGCTGGCACCAGAACGCCATGCCGCCCATTGGCAGAATGTGCTCAATTTTCTCAAAATTCTTGTCGAGCATTGGCCGGACATCCTCGCCAAAAATGCCGCGCTCGACATCGCGGTGTGGCGTAATGCAGTGCTCGATAATTTGGCCGAGGCGTGGCGCGAAGACCCTCCTGGCAACCCAGTGATAGCCGCTGGCTCGACCGGCAGTCTCCCAGCCACGGCGGATTTACTGGCGGTGATTGCGCGGCTTCCGGAGGGTTGCGTTGTCCTTCCCGGTCTCGACACCAGGCTCGGCGAAGAAAGCTGGCGCGCCCTTGGGCCGAGCCATCCGCAATTCGGCCTGAAGCAATTGCTCTCCAGGCTCGGCGCGGTGCGGAGTGATACAGAGCTTTGGCCGGCGTCGGGCACGCCCGCAGGCTCCCTGGCCCGCACCGCGCTCGTTGCGCAGACGATGTATCCGGCCGAGACGGTTGGCTCTTGGCGCGATATACGGTCGGTCGATACAAGGGCGCTGGAGAATCTAACTCTTTTGGAATGTGCCACCTCCGGCGCAGAGGCAGGCGCGATTGCACTTCGTCTGCGCGTGAGTCTGCAGCATGATGGGAGGACGGCGGCACTTGTGACGGCAGATCGTGATCTTGCGCGTCGCGTCGTATCAGAGCTCAAGCGCTGGCGAATTGAGATTGACGATTCCGCCGGTACGCCGCTGACAAAAACCGTGCCCGGCGTGTTTCTTCGGCTCTGCGCTAGGTTCGCTGCCGAACGCGCTGCGCCCGCTTCCTTTCTCGCCGCGCTCAAGCATCCGTTAGCGGCGGGCGGCATGGCGCGGGAACATTTCCTCCGCAAGGTGCGTGCGATGGAGCACGCGGTGTTGCGTGGCGCCAGGCCCGAGCCTGGCCTTGACGGTATTGCGCGTTCGCTGCGGGCGAAAGGAGAAGATCAGACGGCGGATTGGCTTGCCGCTATTGCCAAGGCGGCGGCGCCCATTATGGCGCTGACCCTGGGGCAAGCCGAGTTGGCGCCTTTAGTGCGTGCCCATATCGAATTCGCCGAATGGCTTGCCGCGTGCGACAGTGAATCCGGCGCCGAACGCCTATGGGCGGGAGAGGCCGGTGAGGCTGCGGCACTATTCTTTACCGAGTTTGCCGAGCATGCGCCCCATGCGCCAGGCCTTTCAGGACGTGAATATCCGGCTCTGCTCGATGCTCTCATGGAAGACCGTACCGTTCGACCGCGCTACGGAGGTCATCCACGCCTTTTCATTTGGGGCCCGCTCGAAGCCCGTCTGCAGCGCGCCGACGTAATGATCCTGGGCGGCCTCAACGAAGGCAGTTGGCCACCCGAGCCCGATGTCGATCCTTGGATGAGCCAAGCGATGCGCATCGAGTTTGGCCTACCGCCTCACGAGCGGCGCATCGGTCTTTCGGCCCATGATTTCGCGCAATGCTGCGGCGCAGCCGAAGTGATGCTGACTCGCGCCCGACGGGTCAAAGGCACGCCCACCGTGCCATCGCGCTGGCTCACCCGCTTGAAGGCGTTGCTGGCACCGGAGCGGTTGGACAGACAACTCGCATTAGTTTCTGATTCTTGGCTTCGTTGGCAGGAGTTGCTCGACGCCCCGAATGCGCTTCCGGGACCGGCTGAGCCGCCGGCGCCCCGTCCGCCAGTTTTAGCCCGCCCACGCCAACTTTCTGTCACCCAGGTCGAAACCTGGCTGGCCGATCCCTATGCTATCTATGCCCGCCATATCCTCGGCTTGCGGGTCCTGGAGGAGATCGATGCCGACCCCGGCGCCGCCGACAAGGGCAGGGTTATCCACGATATCCTTGATCGCTTCATTGCTGAGTTGGGTGGTGCGCCGCCGGACGAAGCGCTGTCCCGGTTGCTTGCTCTCGGACGCCTGGAGTTTGCGCGCTATGAACGCCTGCCTGGCGTTATGGCCTTCTGGTGGCCGCGCTTCAAGCGGATCGCTCACTGGTTCGTGAACAATGAAATCGCTTGGCGTAAAAGCGCCACTCCGCTCGCTTCCGAGGTCAGCGGCGAGCTAGTTCTCGATGGTCTGTTGGGGCCGTTTACCTTGAAGGCAAAGGCTGATCGCATCGACCGTCTCAAAAGCGGTGGCCTTGTGATCATCGATTATAAAACTGGCACGGTACCGAGCGAAACAAAGGTGGTAGCTGGACGCCGCCCGCAGCTTCCTTTGGAGGCATTGATCGCCGAAGCTGGCGGGTTCGCGGGCGTTCCCGCAGAAGAGGTGACGGCGCTCGCCTATTGGCGGCTCACCGGCGGTGAACCACCGGGTGAGCAAAGGCCCTTGAAAAAGGAAGTGGGGGAGCTAACCAAGTTGGCGCGTCAGGGCCTTGAAGTACTGATTGCGAAATTCGACGATCCTGCGACGCCCTATCATCCGCTGCCGCGCCCGGAGGCCGCGCCCACCTGGAACGATTACGAACATCTCGAACGTGTTCAGGAATGGTTGCTCGCCGATGTCGGAAACGACAAATGAGAAATCCGCAACACGATGCAGCCGATCCCCGGGCCTCCGTCTGGGTCACCGCCTCGGCTGGCACCGGCAAGACCAAGGTACTAACCGATCGGGTGCTACGCCTTCTCCTGAACGGTACTGAGCCGGCGCGGATCCTTTGTCTCACCTTCACCCGTGCTGCGGCGGCGGAGATGTCGATTCGTATTTCCGGGACGCTTGGCGAATGGATCACGGCGGATGACATCGTTCTTGATGAAGCGTTGCATGTACTACTTGCCCGTGCGCCAGAGGATGCGGAAATTTGTCGCGCTCGCAGCCTGTTTGCCGAGGTGCTGGACACACCAGGCGGCATGAAAATCCTCACTATTCATGCTTTCTGTCAGTCTCTATTGCGTCGCTTCCCCTTGGAGGCCGGAATTGCGCCCCACTTCGCCGTGGCTGATGAGCGCACTCAGCGCGAGCTTCTCAAGGAAGCGCAGAGCCGCCTTTTCTTACATGCCCGACACGGCGCGGACGAGACACTAGCCACAGCGCTTGCCGCCATCACGGCGCAATTGGGCGAAGATAAATTCTCTGATCTCATAGGCGAATGGACCAGCGCGCGGGGCAGGCTACAGTGTGTACTCGCTGACCGCTCAGGCGGTGAGCGATTAGCGGCTACCACTACCCGACTGCTTGGCGTCGAGGACGGCGTGAGCGAAGGAACGCTGCGTAAGGCTGCTTGCGCCGAGGGCGCATTTGATCGTGTGGGGCTTGTCGCGGCCGCCGCGGCGTTGATGGATGGCTCCAAGACCGATGTCGAACGCTCTGGCTTTATTGCTAATTGGTTGGCCTCCGACGAGACCGTCCGCTTAACCGGGTTCAATGTTTATTGTCGGGCCTTTCTGCGTAAGGATGGTGGACCGCTTGCCCGGCTCGCAACCAAAGCCGTGCTGGAGGCGACCCCAGATGTGATGAACGTGCTGGCTAAGGAGCAATCCCGTCTGCTTGCTCTGGAAGAAGGCTTAAAAGCACTGGCGGTAGCTGAAAACAGCGCTAACTTGATCCGCTTAGGCGCACGGTTGCTTGATTATTACCGTGAAGAGAAAACAGCCCGCGCTATGCTCGACTACGACGATCAGATTAAGGAAACGCGCAAGCTCCTGGCTGCGCCAGATATAGCTCCCTGGGTGCTCTTCAAGTTAGATGGTGGGCTTGATCACATATTGGTAGATGAATCGCAGGATATTAGCCCAGCACAATGGGCCGTCATTGCCGCTCTGGCAGAGGAATTTTTTGTTGGCGAGAGCGCTCATGAGAATCGTCGAGAAACGGTGCGGACGATCTTTTCCGTTGGCGATGAGAAACAGTCGATCTTCAGCTTTCAGGGCGCCGACCCAGCCGCTCTGGAGGAAACCCGCGAGAAGTTTCATCAGCGTATTGAAGAAGCGTGCCATCAATGGCGCGAAGTGCCGTTGGAGCATTCGTTTCGCTCGACGGCGGCAGTGCTCGACGCGGTAGATGCGGTGTTCGCCCTGCCGCAGGCCCAGGCCGGAGTGGTGCGGCCTGGACAGTCGCTTCATCATCAGGCGGTGCGCATTGGGCAGGGCGGGCGGGTTGAAATTTGGCCGGCGGCGGTGCCGTGCGAAGTAGAGGAAGACGCGCCCTGGAGTCCACCCGTTATGCGCCGTGGCGGCGACGATCCGGCGCACCGACTCGCCGACGCCATCGCCAAAAAGATATCAGGCTGGCTGACCGGAGCACCTGGACCAGACTCGGATGGTTGGCTTGAATCGGAAGGTCGCCCCATTCGGGCCGGCGATATTATGGTGCTGGTGCGACAGCGCGGCAGATTAGCTGCCACCCTGGTTCGTGCATTGAAGACACGCCGCGTCGAGGTCGGCGGCGTCGATCGCATGAGTTTGACAGAACAGCTGGCAGTGATGGACTTGATGGCGCTGGGCGATTTTCTTCTTTTGCCCGGCGATGATCTTACCCTGGCTTGTTTGCTCAAGGGGCCGTTCATCGGCTTCAGCGAGGATCGTCTCTTCGAGCTTGCTCATAAGCGCACACATCCTAGCCTTTGGAAAACGCTTACCCTCAGGCGCGATGAAAACCCGGATTTTGCCCGCGCCCATGAGACCTTGAGTGCGCTTCTCAAGATCGCCGACTATAAACCGCCTTTCGAGTTCTATAACGAATTTCTCGGTGCTGGCGGTGGTCGCCAGCAATTACTCCAACGTCTCGGTATGGAAGCGTCAGACCCGATCGACGAATTTCTTTCCACCGCTCTCGCCTATGAGAACCAGCATCCGCCATCGCTACAGGGCTTCCTCTATTGGCTGCGTGCTGCCAAGACAGAACTCAAACGTGACCCCGAGCAGGCGCGGAACGAGGTGCGAGTAATGACCGTTCACGGTGCTAAGGGATTGCAGGCGCCGATCGTTTTCATGCCAGACACTATGACTCTCCCTGGTGACCGTAGGACGATACTTTGGGCGGAAGGAGATATTCCGTTTTGGCCCGGGCGTCGCGCGCGAGAGGACCGTGTGAGCCGGGATTTGCGCGACGCCGCGCGTGCGCGCGATCTTGATGAATATCGTCGCCTGCTCTATGTCGCCATGACCCGCGCCGAGGACCGACTCTATGTTTCGGGCTGGCATGGTGCCAAGGAAACCCCGGATGGCTGCTGGTATCAGTTGATCCAAGATGGTTTGGCGCGACTCAATGAGGTCGAGGAAATCGAGCTCGGTTTTACCGGTGCAGAGGGTTGGTCGGGCCAAGCGCGGGCGCTGTCATGCCCGCAAAGCACGCTCATAGTACCGCTCGGCCCACCGCCGGAAAAGGAGGAGATTGAAGCCTTGCCGGACTACTTTTTTCAGCCGGTCCCGCCCGAGCCCAAGCCGTCGCGCCCAATTGCGCCGTCGCGTCCCTTCTGTGTCGAGCCAACGGTGCGCGGACCGCTTGCCGAGGGCGGCGCTAGTACCTTTCAGCGTGGACGGCTTATACATCGCCTTCTGGAAACGCTTCCTGAACTGAGCGTGGAGGAGCGGTCTAATGCGGCGTGTCGCTATCTTGCGCGCCCAGCCCATGGCTTATCAGCAGAGGTGCAGGAAACGATAATGACAGAAGTTTTAGCGGTACTCGAAGAGCCAATGGCGGCGACGCTCTTCGGTCCTGGCAGCCGGGGCGAGGTGTCGCTCACCGCAGTGCTGGGAGAGATTGTGATTTCTGGCCAGGTTGATCGCCTCCTGGTCGCCAAGGATCATGTGTTGGTGGCCGATTACAAGTCGGGCCGCCCGGCACCGGCGACAGATTCGGCCATTCCAGTGGCCTATATAGCGCAGATGGCGGGTTACCGTGCAGTGCTACGGGCGATCTTCCCAGGGCGACAAATTCGTGCCGCGCTGCTCTTTACCGACGGACCAGAGTTGGTCTGGCTGCAAGATTCGTTGTTGGAGATGCACGCGCCTTGACGCTCTGCCAACCCGCACCTAAATTGATTTCATCCAATTGGTAGGAGAAAACTATGACCATTACACATGTCACCGACGCTGAATTCGACGAAAAAGTTCTCAACGCGCCGGGGCCGGTATTGGTCGATTTCTGGGCCGAATGGTGTGGTCCATGCAAGGCTATCGCGCCGGCGTTGGAAGAGATCTCCCAGGAGATGGATGGCTCAGTTACTATTGCTAAGGTCGATGTCGACAGTAATCCCTCGACACCGGCCAAATATGGCGTCCGCGGCATCCCTACCCTGATCCTGTTCAAGGATGGTGAGGTCTCGTCGATGAAGGTCGGTGCGTTACCCAAGGCCAAATTGGCGGAGTGGGTGAAAGACTCCGTCTAGTATCGAAAGCTGTGAGCGACGCGCGACAAACACTGGAATTCTCGGATCAGGCGGTCATTGTCACCGGCGCGACCAAGGGCATCGGCCGCGCCACTGCGCTTGCCTTTGCCAGGGAAGGCGCGAACCTTCTGATATCGGGCCGCGACGAAGCAGAGCTCGACAGTCTCGGCATCGAGATTGAAGGCGCGGGCGTTCGCGCGATCAAACTCATTACAGACCTCGCCTTGGACGAGAGTCCCATGCGTATAGCGGATACCTCGATGGAGGCTTTCGGCCGCATCGACGTCTTAATCAACAATGCTGCGATTATTCATGATTCCTTCGATCTAGCTGAATTCGATCCGACCCTCTGGCAGCAGGTCATCAAAGTCAATCTCGTGGCTCCGGCGATGCTGAGCCGGGCGGTGCTGCCCCATATGATCGCGCGTGGCGCGGGCAAGATCGTCAATATGTCGAGTGTCGGAGGAACGCGTGGCGGCGCCGGGCGCTCAGCCTATCGCGCAGCGAAGGCCGGGCTGATCAACCTTACTCAAAGTACCGCCGCTGAGGTAAAACGGCACGGCATCGACGTGAACTGCATCTGCCCTGGCGCGACTGATACGGAGGGCTTCCGCCATGCCTTTGACCATAGGGGGCGCGCCCAGGATGCCAATCTTATGGCCCCGGGGGAAATCGCTGAGCTGGCGCTCTTCCTTGCTTCACAGCGCTCCTCCGCCGTCACTGGAACGGCGATCGAAGCTTTCGGCGCGAGCAACCCAATTTTTCAATCGGGTTCCGCCAAAGGTAAGGTCTAGGCTCCTATTTTCCGCATTTGACTCCAAAGACGACGATTTACCGCACTGAGAAATCGCCGCCGCCAGAGGCTAGTCTCTTTATATTTTGATAGAAGCGCGTCCTGAATCTTCAAAGTAGTTTGCGCTTTCCGTTTGGTCGTACGATTTGGTGAGTCGCCCTATTTAGAGGCAGGCGTCTTCGATGTTTCGTTTCTGAGCCATGCACATCCAATCGATTGGGTTAAGGTTATCGGAATAGGGTCGTGGAATGCGCTGGTGATAGTTGTCTTCCAGCTTCATCCCTTTCTTACAGGTAGCGATGCGGATTATTTTTCATGATCTCTGCATGTTCTCACTACGATAAGCACTAGCGGTTATTGGCAACAGAAAGTTGAAATTTCCGCCATCTCCCACCTTTGTCATGGACGCCGGGGGATCGATTGTGATGTGATCTCCTTTGAGAAAAACGATATCACGGCTTTGGCGACGAAGAGGCTGAACTTAAATGGGTTATCCCAATCCGAAATCGCGCTCGGCCGAGTTGGGCCGACGCGCCGAGCATGTCTATCCTGGTGGCACGACGCGCGGGCAGACCTATTACGCACCTTATCCGATTTACGCAGCAAGCGCAGAGGGTTGCCGCGTGACGGATGTGGAGGGTGTTGAGCGTATCGATTTTGTCAACAATTACACGGTTCAATTCTTCGGCCATTCGCACCCCGACATCGTCGCTGCAGTACAGGATCAGGCGGCGCGCGCTATGTGCTTCACCATGCCGACGGAGCTTGATATAGAGCTTGCCGAGATGGTTCTCGCACGCGCCGCCTCGTTCGATAAGCTGCGATACACTAATACCGGTACGGAGGCGGTCATGCATGCGGTCAAGGGTGCGCGTGCTTATACAGGCAAGCCGAAGATTGCCAAATGCGAGGGCGTCTATCATGGCGCCTATGATTATGCCGAAGTCAGCCTTGATTCAGATCCGCAAAGCTGGGGCCAGGACACGCCGCTCTCCGTCGGCCATACCCATGGAGTGCCCCGGGGGATAACCGGCGATGTTGTCGTCATTCCGTTCAACGATGTTGCAGAATCCGAACGAATTCTTGAGACCCACGCGAGTGAACTCGCCGGTGTATTACTTGATGCGGTGCCGTCGCGCTGCGGTGGTATACCCGCCAGTTCAGACTATATCCGCATGTTGAAGTCCTTCACCCGCGCCAATAACCGGGTGTTCATCCTCGACGAAGTAGTGACTTGGCGCCTCGATTATGGAGGTGCGCAGACCCGCTATGGCATCGAGCCAGATATGACCACCCTAGGTAAAGTGATTGGCGGCGGCATGCCGATAGGCGTTGTTGCAGGACGCGACGAGGTGATGGCGGTCTATGATTCAAGCGTCGGCAAGGCGGCCTGCTCTCATTCCGGCACTTTCTCGGGCAATCCGGTCTCCATGGCGGCGGGCATTGCAGCGATGAAACTGCTAACCCCCGAAGCCGTCGAGCGCCTCAACCAGTTGGGTGAGCGCGCGCGCGCGGGATTGCGCGAAGCGTTATGCAAGGCAGATGTTGACGGTCAAGTGACTGGAGAAGGCTCTATGATCCTGATGCATTTTTCGTCTGAGCCGCTCGGTGACTACCGCGCTACCTATCGCGCACACACAGAAAAGCGCGCTGAGATGCTCGAGGATTTGTTCCGTTGCCTTCTTAACCGAGGAGTTTTGTTCAGCACCTGGGGGCTTGGTTGTCTCTCCACCCCTATGGGCGAGACGGAAGTGGATCACTTGGCCGAAGCGGTTTTGGACAGCTTGAAGGAAATGAAAGCGCAAAAAAGAAAGGCATTAGCATCATGAGCAGTAGCACTGCGAATTCTACCGGCGCGCGAGCCGTCGAGAACATCCTGCACGGCTATAGCAACCTTGCGGCGCTGGAGGAAACGCCACCGGTTGTCGTTTCGGGCGGGCGCGGCGTGTGTATCATTGATGAGGATGGAAACGAATATATTGAAGGCGCTGCCGGCATGTGGTGCGCCTCCTTCGGCTTCAACGAGCCGGAGCTGGCGGAAGCGGCGATCAAACAATTTAGAAAGCTACCATATTATCACAGCCTTATAGACAAGACGACGGAGCCCATGGGTGGCCTAGCGGAGCGTCTCAAGGCGATCGCGCCGGTGCCGATGTCGAAGGTATTCTTTGCCAATTCCGGCTCCGAGGCGAACGACACCGCGGTCAAGATGATCTATTATTACAACAATGCGCTTGGCCGCACCGAGAAGAAGAAGATCATCAGCCGTCAATTCGGGTTTCACGGAGTTACCATGGCGGCGGCTAGCATCACCGGCATCCCGACCATGCATGCTGGTTTCGACTTGCCGCTGCCCAATTTTCACCATACCGACTTCCCCCATTATTACCGCTTCGGCCGTGATGGCGAATCAGAGGAGGAATTTGCCACTCGCATGGCTGAGAGCCTGGAGGCTTTGATCCTCAAGGAGGGCCCAGATACGGTGGCCGCTTTCTTTGCGGAGCCTGTGATGGGCGGCGGCGGATGCGTTCCGCCACCCAAGACGTATTTCGAGAAAATGCAGGCGGTGCTTAACAAATATGACGTGCTGATGGTTGCCGATGAGGTGATTACCGGCTTTGGCCGCACTGGCAACATGTTTGGATCGCAGACCTTCAATATCAAGCCGGATATCATGACCCTGGCAAAGGGCCTCTCCGGTGCCTATCAGCCGATTTCGGCGATCATGGTCACCGAGGACATCTATAAGGTGCTAAGGGACGAGAGCAACAAGATTGGCTTTTTCGGCCATGCCTTCACCACCACCGGTCACCCAGTGGCAGTTGCCGTCGCCACACGTGTTCAGGAGCTGATGGAAGAGCGCGATATCGTCAACCATGTTAAACGTGTTTCGCCTGCCCTGCAGGATGGTCTGCGTGCTTTCTCCGATCACCCACTGGTCGGTAATGTGCGTGGTGTCGGCCTGATGGCGGCGATCGAGCTGGTTGCGGATAAGTTCACTAAGCGCTCCTTCGATCCCGCTTTAAAGGTTAAGGAATTCATGCGCCATCGCGCCCAAGAGCACGGGTTGATCATCCGCTCGGCACTCTCGGGCGACAGCGTAGCGTTTTCGCCGCCGCTGATCATAACCGAAGAAGAGATTAGGGAGATGATGCAACGATTTTCTCGAGCCCTCGACGATACGACCAAGTGGATCGAGGAGAACGGCTTGAGAGACAAGAAGCCGGCCTAGATCATCAAATTGCGGACCTAAGACTGAAAAAGAGGCAGTCGCTCAAGGACGCCAACTGTAGTGACCGGAAATCGGATTTACTTTGTCGTCCGGCGCGGTAGGGTCACCAAAGACAGGCATCTTCGCAATGATTTTGTGCTCAATAAGTAAAACATCTGGGTGAGGGATGATCTGATCGCCAACAGCCATCTATGCCTGGGCGAACGTCCCAGTTAGCACAATTCCTATAGCTATCGGAGAACGCCCAAATTGTCGAAACAGATCGTTGAATTCCTTGCGTTCTGACGCGGGTTGTCAGTGAGATTCCCGCGGTACCGCAGCACCACGCTGGCCGACGAGGAAATCGAGGTCGACACCTTCATCGGCTTGAAGCACATGATCGAAATAGAGCCGTTGGTAACCTCCTGCCATGGGTGGCTCGGGCGGTGTCCAGTTGTCGCGCCGACGGGAGAGTTCTTCATCGGAAACATCCAGGTGGAGTCTGCGTTCAGCGACATCGAGTTCAATAATGTCGCCGTCTCTAACCAGTGCGAGAGGACCGCCAGCTGCCGCTTCCGGCGCGGTGTGTAGTACCACCGTACCATAGGCTGTGCCCGACATGCGCGCGTCCGAAATTCGCACCATATCCTTGATGCCTTTCTCCAAGATTTTTGGTGGGAGGCCCATATTGCCGACCTCGGCCATGCCGGGGTAACCCTTCGGCCCACAATTCTTAAGCACTAAAACGCAGGTCTCGTCGACATCGAGGTCGGGCTCGGCAATTCGTGCCTTGTAATGATCGATATTCTCAAACACCACGGCACGGCCTCTATGCCGCATCAGTTTGGGCGTTGCAGCAGAGGGTTTCAGTACTGCGCCTTTAGGCGCGAGATTGCCGCGCAGCACGGCGATGCCACCATTTTCGGTAAGCGGATTGTCTAGCGTCCGGATAACCTTGTTGCTGTAGCATTGTGCCTCAGAACAATTTTCCCCGATGGTGCGACCATTCACTGTCATTGCATCTTGGTGAATTAGGTTGCCGAGCGTGCGTATCACCGCCGGTAGTCCGCCGGCATAGTAGAAATCCTCCATCAGGAAACGACCGGACGGCATGAGATCGACAATGGTCGGGATGTCACGTCCGAGCCTGTCCCAATCGTCGAGGCCGAAATCGATACCTAGGCGACGTGCGATGGCAATGAGGTGCACTACTGCATTGGTCGAACCACCGATCGCGCCATTGACGCGGACGGCATTCTCGAGCGCCTCGCGGGTAAGGATACGTGAAATGCGTATGTCTTCGCGTACCAGATCGACAATGCGCCGCCCGGCCTCCTGGGCCAAGACGTTGCGTCTGGAATCGACCGCCGGGATGGCGGCATTGTGCGGCATCGCCATGCCCAGCGCCTCTGACATGCTGGCCATGGTCGAGGCCGTGCCCATGGTCATGCAATGGCCGGGACTACGCGACATGCCAGCCTCGGCATCCATGAAGTCGGCGAGAGACATCTCGCCCGCGCGCACAGCTTCAGAATAGCGGAACACGTCGGTTCCCGAACCCACTTCTTTGCCGCGCACGCGACCGCTCAGCATCGGCCCTCCGGACACCACTAGTGTTGGCAGGTCGCAACTCGCCGCACCCATGAGAAGCGCCGGCGTTGTTTTGTCGCAGCCAACGAGAAGGACAACGCCGTCCATGGGATTGGCGCGAATAGATTCCTCGGTGTCCATGCTGGCGAGGTTGCGAAACAGCATGGCAGTTGGTCGCAAATTGGATTCGCCCAAGGACATGACGGGGAATTCTAGAGGTAGCCCACCTTTTTCGTAGACGCCTCGCTTGACCCGTTCGGCGATACCCCGGAGGTGGGCGTTACACGGCGTCAGTTCGGAGAAGGTGTTGCAGATGCCGATTACCGGGCGGCCGTCGAATTCATCTGCCGGGATGCCTTGATTTTTCATCCAACTGCGGTGCAGGAACCCATCCTTATCCGCCTTACCGAACCACGCCTGGGAGCGCAACTCGCCCTTGTTGACTTTCTTATCGGTCATCGTGCATCAGTCTAGATGCCTGAGATACTGGCCGACAAAATCGTAGTCAACATAATCAATATAGGCATCCGTCAATTGCTTGGTTATTGGTCCGGGGATCGTGCCGTCACCGACTTCAATACCATTGATACTATTGACTGGCACGATGCAGAAGCTCGTTGAGGAAATGAAAGCCTCATCCGCCGTATAGGCGTCGTAAAGATCAAGGTCGGCGCGCTCGACCTTCAGGCCGGCTTGCTCGGCAAGGTCGATGGCGGTGCCTCGGCTTACGCCGCACAGCACGTAACGGTCATGCGGCGTGTAGACCACGCCCTCGCTGACAAGAAAGATGTTGGAGCCGATCCCCTCGCAAAGATTACCGTTTACGTCGAGGAGGATTGCCCAGGCATTAGGATTCTGTCGGCGTACCTCTTCATGGGCGACGACGAGGTTCATGTAATTATGCGTCTTGGCGCGTGGAGTTAGCGTATCTGGTCCGGTACGGCGCAACGAGGGCACTACTACCTCCATGCCGTCACGGAAATAATGCGCCCGCGATTTTAGCGGCAACGGCGTGCATTCGACGATTACGGTAGGCTCGGCGGCTTCATGAATATCGCCGCCGACCGGTTCGACCCCGCGAGAGACGCGCTGGCCGACCCAGTAATCCTCGCCCTCGTTTAGGAGATGAAGGTTGCGCGCTAGCACCTCGTCGCTGATTTCCTTCATTTTCTCCAGGCTCATGCCCGGATCCATCTGGAGATATTTGAGCGTTTTGTAAAACCGTTTGAGGTGTTCCTCAAGCTTAAAGATGCGCTGGCCAAACGTGCGGGTCATGTCGAATGCGCCGTCACCATATTTGAAACTTCGGTCGCGGAACGAGACCATAGCCCGGCTCTCGGGCACGATCTCCCCGTTGATATAGACAACCCGTTCGTTGGCCAAATCGCTCATATTACCTTCCTCAGAATCTCGTCTTTTCAACGGTGCTCGACGCCGTAATCGCGTCGCGCGCCTTCAGGCGTGATATAGCCCTCGCGTAAATCCTCCTCGATCATCGTGCGGTCGCGCTCCAGCGGCTTGCCGTAGCCACCGCCTCCCGAGACACTAAGGCGTATCCGATCACCGGGTCGAAGTGTAATATTGGAATATTTGCTGCTTGATGCCTTGCCGAAGGCCTCGGTCACCGGGCGCCAGTCATCGCGACCCTTCTGCTGCACCAGGGTTGCGCCATTGGCGCCTTCCTTGCCGCCGAAAAGCGCCCAGGTCTTGACGCGATGACGGTCCGTGCATTGGCTGGCGGTGATATCGGTGGTGGTGGCGCGTAATGTCTTGCTATAGCCAAGGCCGCCGCGATAGGCGCCGGCACCCCCCGAATCCGGTGTCATGGCGAAATCTTCGACATGGAAAGGAAAGCGCGTCTCGAACACTTCGACTGGGTTGAAGCGGCAATTGCCGTTGATTGCGATAACACAATCATTGCCGTCGGCATAACTACGCCCTCCCCAACCTCCCGACATAATATCGTAACAGGCAAAATATTCGTCGTATTCCGGATGGTAGCCGCCAAATACAAAATTTCCACCTGTGCCGCTTTCAGAGGCCATGGCGCGCTCCGGTTTGCACTGCGCGAGTGCGCCGATGACGATGGCGGCGAGGCGCGGATGGGTCTCTGTATTGCCGGCGACCTCAGGCGCTGGGTAATCAACATTGGTGACGCTGCCCGGCGCTGCAACGATTCGGATCGGCTGGAAGCAGCCGCCATTTTTCGGTATCGACGGGTCGGTCATGTGGAACATGGCGTTGTAGGTGGCGCTCCAGGTGACGCCTAGAGTGGCGTTGATTGGCCCCTTAGCTTGCGCCGCGCTTCCAGAGAAATCCGCTACTACCTCGTCGCCTTGGACGTAGACATCAACTCGCAAGAGATAGGGTTTATCTTCGATGCCATCATTCTCGACCGTGTCCTCGAAACTGTAATGGCCATCGGGGAAGGATTCGATCTCCGCGCGCATGCGTCGCTCGGAATACTCCATCAAATCTTGGCAAGTGGTAGTGAAGGTCTCCTCGCCATATTTCGCGAGCAGTTCTTTCATGCGCTGTTCGCCCAGATCAAGGACTCCGATCATGGCACGAAGGTCACCATAATTATATCTCGGAGTCCGCACATTTGCGAGCATCAGTTTCCACACCGAATCGACATCCTTACCGGCCTTTTTTATCTTGATAGGCGGTACCCGGAGGCCTTCATGGAAAATTTCTGTCGCCTCGCCGGCGAAGCCGCCTGGCACCATACCGCCTACCTCAGCGATATGGCCAATACAGACTAGATAGCCGAGCGGCTTGCCTTCGTGGAAGAATGGTTTGAATAGGGTATGCTCGGGCACATGCAATCCGCCACGATAGGGGTCGTTATGGATCAGAACGTCACCCTCGTCGAGAGTCTCTATGGGGAATTCCTCGGCGCAGGTTTTTATTAATAATGGCATGCCGCCGATCTGTGCAGGGCAGAACTCGGCGACCGAGATCATGTCACCTTTGGTGTCAGCTAGTGCGCAGGTAAAATCGAGACCCTCGTTGAAGATCGTCGAATAGGACGTCTTCATCAGCGAGATGCCCATTTCTCGGCAGATTGCCACCATGGTGGAATCGAGAATATTCATCGTCACCATGTCCATATTCAAAGCTCCTCCGGCGCGATTCGGTTTGCTTGTTTCAAAGGCCATGTTATGGAGGCTCCTCGCCCCGCGCAACGCGGTTATGAGGCTGTCCAACCGAGGGAGACGAAATAATGCCGATCAGCGACGAAATTCTGGAACAGGCACAACATGTTTTATATACGGCCGTGATTTCCGACACCCTCGACGAAATGGGTCTGTTGGATCAGGCTTTGCCACCGACGGTGCGCCCGCTTGACGAAGGCTTGGTCCTATGCGGTCGAGCGCGCACGGGTCTTTATATGCCGGTTTATCACGACGACGACGCACTCGACGTCTATGAGCACGAAATCGCCCTAGTCGACGATTTGAAGCCGAGAGATGTGGCGGTCTTTTCATGCGCGAGTAATAACCGCATAGCACCCTGGGGCGAACTGCTCTCGACAGCCGCCGATGCGCGCGGTGCCGTTGGATGTATCACCGACGGTCTGGTGCGCGATGTCCGTATGATCCGCGAGATGGGCTTTCAGGTTTTCGCCGGTGGTATCGGTCCGCTTGACACAAAGAACCGGGCCAAGATGATGATGGCTGATGTGCCGGCGGAGATCGGTAAGGCGCGCATCGCGCCGGGCGATATCATGTTCGGCGATGTCGACGGCGTGGTGGCGATCCCGCAGCATACGGCGGAAGAGGTACTAAAGGTCGCAATAGAGAAGGTTTCGAGCGAAAACAGCGTGCGTGAAGAACTCTCCAACGGCACGAGCCTTAAAGAAGTGTTCGGAAAATACGGGATTCTTTAAAAATGCCAATCGGGAGATAATTGAAAATGACCGGGCGACTACACGATAAATTAGCGCTGATAACCGCCGCGGGACAGGGCATCGGCCGTGCCACAGCGCTCGCCTTCGCTCATGAAGGGGCGCACGTTTGGGCAACGGATATCAAAGAGGATACCCTCGCCACTCTCGCCGGTGAAGCGCCTGGCATCAAGGTATGTCAGCTGGATGTGACTGATGCGGGAGCCGTTGCCACCACTATCGCGAAGATTGGCGCAGTCGACGTGCTTTTCAACTGCGCCGGCTTCGTCCATCACGGCACTATTCTCGACAGTTCAGAAGCGGAGTGGGACTTTTCCTTCGACCTCAACGTGCGCTCCATGTATCGTACCATCAGCGCCGCGCTTCCAACTATGATTGAGAATGGCGGGGGCTCCATCGTCAATGTCGCTTCCGTCGCCTCCAACGTTAAAGGTGTATCCAACCGTTTTCTCTATGGAGCGACCAAGGCGGCGGTGATCGGTCTGACAAAATCGGTGGCGGCTGATTTCGTTGTCCAGGGCATCCGCTGCAACGCGATCTGTCCCGGCACTGTACAAACACCTTCCCTCGACGACCGTATAGACGCCTTTGATGACCCAGTTGCTGCCCGCAAGGCTTTCATCACTCGCCAACCCATGGGCCGCCTCGGAACGGCGGAAGAAATTGCGGCTCTGGCGGTTTATCTTGCCTCCGATGAATCTGCCTACACGACGGGGACTGAAGCCATCATCGATGGTGGAATGACGATTTAGCAAGAAATTAGGTGATTCGCTGCGGCGGCTTTGGCACGCGGGTGCAACGGAGAGTGTCGGAATGATATAGCTATCCTGCTTACAGGCGGCGATCTCCAACAATTACAGCTTATTGCCGTTTTCGTTCAGCGCCAGTGTATACATAACCTACCTAACTCAGAAATCGGAAAAGCTAATTAGTTGCCGCGCGGATGCCCGCGTGTTGGGTTAACGCTTTGTTGCTGCCCGTCACCGGTCCTTCCTCTACTCTCAACAATTATGACTCTACCCAGAATCGAGCCGAGCGGCTCGTCTCTTCGTGCTATCTTTTTTATGTGCCTGGCGACGGTGCTGTTATTCCCACTGCTTAACGCCACTGTGAAATATCTTGGCACCGATTATTCTGTTTGGCAGATCATCTGGGTACGCTCGGTCATGCACATTGTTGTGATGCTCGCGCTGTGCGCGCCGGGCTATGGCCTGATACGCGTGTTTAAGACGAATAAACCCGTCCTCCAACTCGCCCGCTCGAGTCTTCAGATCGGCGCAATGTATTTTTTCATGACTGCGCTGACCACTCTGTCATTGCCAATTGTCACCTCAATCACCTTTACGGCCGCCTTCATGGTGGTTGTGCTTTCCATCCCCATGCTGGGTGAGCGAGTGGGTCTCAGGCGCTGGCTTGCGGTGTTGATCGGTTTCGGCGGCGCCATCGTCATAATCCGCCCCGGCGGCGAGGCCGCCGGGTGGCCGGCCTTGATGGCGCTGGGAGCAGCGCTTTGCTATGCGCTCTTTCAGATTCTTACCCGCAAGCTGGCGCCCCATGATAACACTCGCACCACGGCGGTCTACACTGTCGCCGTCACTCTGGTGGTATCCTCGGCGATCGCGCCCTTTGGCTTCGATTGGCCCGACGATCTTGACACCTGGCTCTTGTTTTTTGCCCTCGGCCTCGTTGGAGGTATCTCGCATTTTTTCCTGATCAAGGCCTATGAGACCGGTGAGGCTTCGTTGCTCTCTCCTTTTGATTACGGCCAGCTTGTCGGCGCTACCGTGTTGGGCTATCTCGTCTGGGGTGATTTCCCCGATGGTTGGAGCTGGCTTGGCGTTGCCATAATTATCGCCTCAGGCATCTATATCGCTTACCGGGAAACGCGGCGAAAGCTGGCATGATGAGGAGCAGATCATGGGTTATGGCAGCAGAAGTTTGTATGTATTACGAGATCACCACTTTTTGCCCGGCGACTCGCCTGGTAATAACCTGCTCATCGCCTCGTTGGTCGGGCGGTGCGGCGAAGATATGAAACATTTGACCCTGGCCGAGGATTTGGCCGTCGAATCATAACTGGGAGGCAGAACATATGCTCGAAATACCGCCTATCCTCACCATTCGCAGCAATTTTAACCGTCCCGATCCCGCCCTAATGGCTAAGCTCAAGGGCGCGCTGACTGGCAATGTTGCCGATAGTCTGGGCGGCCGCGCGGCGCTTGATCCGGCAATTAAGCCGCTCGCGGGCTGTCCCAAATCGATGCAGAGCCTGGTTGGACCGGCGATTACCTGCCAATGTGCGCCGTCTGACCATCTCGGCGCCATGGGTGCGCTTGCCCATGCCGAGCCAGGCGATGTCATCGTTGCCGCCACCGAGGGCTATCGCGGCGTCGCGGTGATGGGCGATCTCATGCTCGGCATGGCGCGAAATAAAGGGCTGGCCGGTCTAGTGACCGATGGCCCAGTGCGCGATGTCAAAGGAATTTTTGAGGTCGGTCTGCCGGTTTTCTGCACCGGCATAAATCCAGATTCCCCCTCGGGCCTCGGTCCGGGCAGCGTCGGTCAGCCGGTGACCATCGGCGGCGCTACGGTGGAGCCTGGCGATGTCGTCGTTGCCGATGTGAATGGTGTCGTTATCGTGCCGCAGGCAAAGCTCGCCATGCTCGTCGACAAGCTGCAAGAAGTACTTGCGGCTGAGGCCGAGATGGAAGCCAAGGTTGCGGCAGGTCTGGAAACTCCGGAGTCTTGGCAAAGCTTATTCACTTCCGACAAAGTGAAATATCTTGATTGATCACTTGCGCCGGTTCTGCCATATCGCCGTCGGTGCGCTGTTGCTCGCGGTGCTGCTGCTTGGGCGCTTGTCAGCGCACTCGATCTCACCATCTTTCGCAGCAAAGATGTGTATGGCCGCATCGCGTTGACACTGCCCTTCGGCCTAGAACGTTTGACCGAAAACGCTGCTTCTTGGCTCCCCGTTGGCTTGTATTAAGTGATAATTAGGGCGACGTCACCAATCGTGTTGGCATGTCGGTCGGCAATGCAGTGAGGGACTTGGTCTTTTCCAGGCTAATCGTTGGCAAGATTTTGTAGCATTGCCTCGGCTTCGCCGCGTAACATCTGTTGAAACGCCGTTTTGACTGGGAGGGCAACCGCTCTATTGAGCTGCTTGCGCGTACTCTACACGTACCACCACGTCCGATGGCGTGTTCTTGAGCGTCTCGGCATAATGGGCAAACACTTCCTCTTCTTCGGCACCATAAACCATGCGGCCAACGAAGCCCGAGTTATCGATTATCGCTGCGTGCCAGTTGGCTAGCAACACATGGGCAGCGGAATTGTCTGGTTCAAGCGCGAGCGCCGCGTCGATTTGATCACGAACTTTGTCCGCCAGCCCGTCGCCAATCGCTTCCAGAACCCCGATCTCCTGGGAATATTGCCCAAGAGCATGGGCGTTCCGTACACGCACGAAGGCGTTGTTTGGCTCAAGTTCAAGAGTCGCCGAGGCCATTTCGACGGCGCTTTCATAAAGTGCCAGGCGGTTCTCCTCGGGGGCCAAATAGCGGCTGTAATAGCAGGTGATCTGCGTTGCCAGCGTTAGGCTATCCGCACTACCTTGAGCGCGCGCCTCGTCCACCGCTGCCAGATAATCGCCCGCAGCGAACGGTACTCGCGCCTGGATGAGCGCATTCGTGTCGCTGGCACGGGCAAATGTTGCCGTCGAGATAAATAAGGCGATAATCGTTGAAACGAGAAGGAAATTGCGCATGGCGTTATGTTAGTAGAAATTGCCGGCGCGACGCCAACGAGGAGAAACGAACATGCTGTTTTTTTGGCGCTGGCTGTTAATTGTGGGATTAGGAATTGGATTCATGACATTTGATGCAACTGCAGGCGATCTAGAAAATACAATTTATCTTGATCTAGAGGATGGCCGAGTGGTGATAGAGCTACGCCCTGATCTCGCGCCGAACCATGTGGCGAGGATCAAGGAACTGACCCGAGAAGGTTTCTATGATGGCTTGAAATGGCACCGGGTGATCGAGGGCTTCATGGCCCAGACCGGCGACCCGAAGGGGCTTGGCATAGGTGGGTCGGGTCAGAATCTCGTGGCGGAATTTAGTGAAGAGCCTCACGTCCGTGGTACGGTATCTATGGCACGCTCGCAAAAGCCCGACAGCGCCGATAGCCAGTTCTTCATTGTTTTCGAGCCTGCATCATGGCTCGACGGGCAATACTCCGTCTGGGGCCAAGTAAGAGAGGGCATGAAATTTGTCGATCAAATTAAGAAAGGCGCGGGTCAAAGCGGGCAGGTAGACGACCCCGACATTATCGTCAAAATGCAGGTTGCGGCCGACGCCCAGTAGCCGCCTGTAGAATTCTGGTTAGAACGCGCCAGGGAAGCGGCCGCCGTCGATCAATAGATTTTGTCCGGTGATGTAACCGGAATGCGCGCCGCAAAGAAAGGCACAGGCCTCGCCGAATTCCACCGGGTCGCCGAAACGCTTGGCGGGAACCACTGCTGCCCGCTCCGCAATAGCCTCTTCGAGGGTTAAACCGCGCTCGTCCATCGCCTGCTTCCATGCTGCGTCATGCCGTTCGGTTAAAAAAAACCCTGGCTGGAGATTGTTGATTGTCACATTTTGCGCGGCGTATTTGGGCGCGACCCCGGCAAGGAATGAGGTCAGGCCGGCGCGCGCACCGCTTGACAGGTCGAGCCCGGGAATCGGCAATTTCACCGAAAGCGAAGTGACATTGACGATGCGCCCGAAACCGCGTTCGGCCATGCCATCAATGGTACTTTGAATGAGTTCTATAGGAGTAATCATGTTCATCGTGACGCCGGCGACCATGGCGTCGCGGTCGAGCTCCTGAAAATTCCGGAAAGGCGGTCCGCCATTATTGTTGACAAGAATATCTGGCGCTGGGCATGCAGAAAGAAGTGCCTGTTGAATTTCTGGTCTTCCGACATCGCCCGGCACCTGGATTACTTCGATATCCGTTGCTGCGGCGATATCGCGTGCCGTCTGGGCGAGTGCTTTTTCACCGCGGCCATTGATTACAACCGACACACCGTTTTGCGCGAGAGACATGGCGCAGGCGCGCCCTAGCCCCTTGCTTGAAGCGCAGACAATCGCCTGCTTGCCGGAAATACCGAGATTCATTTGCTGCTACCCATGAGTTGTTAGCCTACTGTTAGCTGCTCGTCGAGACTTAGTCGAGTGCTACAAGTGCCACGTTTAAGTGTGTTACCTGCGCGCAAATTCGCACACGCTCCATTGCGGTCCGCGAGTTTGCGTCTCTAGGATTTTTGCTGGGCGTAGCGATGTCGCATGCGCGGGCAAAATAGTAGGTTGTTTAAGGCGGGTGAATTCTAGAGGCATAAGACGCCAGTGCCGCTACGTGGCGTTCCTCGTCGCTCTGATCACAATGTTTCAGATGGCCTTCCATGGTGTCTGAGTGAAGACAGCGGTAATCATACCCAAGGCAGCTATTATCCAATATCGCCACGGCTTCCGTCAGGGCCTCCCGCGATTGTTCTTCTGCTTAGCTTGCCAGGGCAAACACGCTCAGAGCACTGTGCCCGCATAAGACCATGCCGGTTTTACTGCAGACCTACACAGCCTTGCGAGTAAGGTCGGCAGCGGTTGCACACTGACTGCAAAAATATCAACAACGCGCGAGATAGAACAGAACGCGCGTGGTGTCCACGGATTCCAGTGCTGCATCGCCGAAATCGAAGGCTGCAAAATGACGGTACGGTGGGATATATATTTACGGGAAAAAGATAAAGAGGGGCCGATGAAAAATCTCACGCAAAGCTATGTGCATGGTACGAGTGATGTGCCGCTCCTGGGCAAAACCATCAGCCAGCAGTTCGACGAGACAGCAGCACGCCATGGTGTGCGCGACGCGCTGATCGTCTGCAGTCAGGATATACGCTGGACCTATGCCGAGATGAAGTGCGAGGTCGATGCGCTGGCCGCCGGGTTGCTCACCCTCGGGCTCGAGCCGGGCGATCGAATTGGTATCTGGTCACCAAACAATTCCGAATGGGCGGTAAGCCAGTTCGCTTCCGCTAAGGCCGGTCTCGTCCTAGTCAACATTAACCCAGCCTATCGCTTGGCCGAACTCGAATATGCTCTCAACAAGGTCGAATGTAAGGCGCTGATCGCGGCGGAAGCCTTCAAATCGAGCCTCTATCTCGATATGATCCGTGAGCTCGCGCCGGAGATCGAGGTGGCGGTGCCAGGCGCGCTTCAATCGGAAAAGCTACCGTTCCTCAAAACTGTCATCCGCCTTGGCGAGGAAAGGTCTTCTGGCATGTTTAATTATGGCGAAATCGCCGGGCGTGCTGGTGTCGAAGAGCGCGCGCGGCTCGATGAGCTGCAGTCGCGTCTGCAATTCGACGATGCCATTAACATCCAGTTCACCAGCGGCACCACCGGTTTTCCCAAGGGGGCTACGCTCACCCATCACAACATCCTTAACAATGGCTATTTCAATGGTCAGGCCCTAGGTCTGAGCGAGGCTGACCGGGTGTGCATTCCGGTGCCGCTTTATCACTGCTTCGGTATGGTGATGGGCAATATGATGTGCGCGGCTTACGGCGCTGCTATGGTTTATCCTAGTGAGGGCTTCGACCCACTTGATGTGCTGCTAGCCATAGAGGCTGAGCGTTGCACCGCTCTGTATGGTGTACCCACCATGTTCATTGCCGAACTCGATCATCCAGAATTTGCTAATCTCGATCTGTCCTCACTGCGTACCGGCACCATGGCGGGTTCGCCCTGCCCGATCGAGGTGATGAAACGGGTAATCAATGACATGAATATGTCGGAAGTGACCATAGCCTATGGCATGACCGAGACCAGCCCGGTGAGCTTTCAAAGCTCGGCCGGAGATTCGATAGAGCGTCGGGTCTCTACGGTTGGTCGCGTCCATCCCCACGTCGAGGTTAAGATCGTGGACGAAGAGGGCCACGTTGTTGCACCGGGCATTCCGGGGGAACTCTTGACGCGGGGCTATTCTGTAATGCTCGGCTATTGGAATGACGACGAGAAAACCGAAGAAGCAATCGACGCCGCCGGCTGGATGCATACCGGCGATCAGGCTACCATTGATGAAGAGGGCTATTGCAAGATCGTAGGGCGCATCAAGGACATGGTGATCCGTGGCGGCGAGAACGTCTATCCGCGCGAGATCGAAGAATTCCTTTATCGCCACCCGAAGGTGCAGGATGTCCAGGTCATTGGCGTTCCGTACGAAAAATATGGAGAGGAGCTTTGCGCCTGGGTTTGCCTGAGAGAGGGTGAGGAATCTAACGCAGAGGAGATTCGCGCCTTCTGTAAGGGCCAGATCGCACATTATAAGATTCCGCGTTATGTCAAATTCGTCGACGGTTTTCCCATGACCGTCACAGGCAAGATACAGAAGTTCAA
>CAZUXZ010000222.1:0-4158 GCA_964624055.1 uncultured Rhizobiaceae bacterium
GGGTGCGGCCACCTTGCCATCGATCACCGCCACCGGCTCACTATGTACGCCGTGAAGACGTCGCGTCCCGCCAAGAGTATCGGCAAGCTGACGGCCTATATTGGCGATTTCCGACACCGGCAAAAAAGCGGCCATGGCGAGAAGCGCAAGAAGCGGCAATATAGCGTGCTCCAAATCGCCCGAATTAACCAAGGTCGCGCCCGCAATCACCACGGCTAGGCCGCCGAGGCCGGTCACCGTCTCTACCACAGCCGTCTGGATTGTAAGGTCGCTGAAGAAGGGTAGGCGAAGCGAATGGTGGCGGCGTACCAGATCAATCAATTGCTTGCCGCGCCGTGCCTCCTGGCGAAAAGCAAGAATTTCCGGCAGACCCTGCAACGTATCAACCATATGGGCATTAAGCGCTCCCTGCGCCTCGCTAGCACGCGAGGCCAGCCGGTCGACCCGCTTACGCATGAGGAAGGGCGAGAGGGCAATCAGTCCGAGGAAGGGCGCCAGTGCCACAGCCATGGGCCATCCGAAGAAAAATATGGCGGAAAGTACCGCCGCCGGTACCAGCAAAGCAACAAAGGCGGGCGCTACCGTATGGGCAAAGAAAAATTCGACATTCTCAATATCCTGCGTCGCCATGGCCACAAGATCGCCGCTACGCCGGCGTAAAAGATAGGCTGGTGCCAAAGCGTCAAGCTTGGCGAAAAGCGCAATGCGCATTTGTGTGAGCAAGCGAAACGCCATGTCATGCGCCACCCAGGATTCTAGCCAGTGGAGAATACCGGCGAAAGGCGCGAGGGCATATAACGCGATCAGGAGATCACCAAAGGGCTCATCGGCACGCACCGCCACCACGACGAAAGCGCTGAGCACCCCGACGCCGATTAGTGCTACCACCCGCGCAACACCAAGCGTAAAGGCGAGGTAGACGCGCCGGCGCACCGGTCGGACAAGGCGAAGAAGCAATCCAGCGGCACGCCACCAACCCATCTCTCCAGCACGCAAAATCTCGTCCGCCGACTGCAGCCGTTCGAGTTGCACATCCTCGACTGGCGACGCAGTTGCGTTCCCCACCAGCTCGGTTTCTGCTTCCGTCTCGATCTCATTACCGCCAGCGACAGCTTCTGCCGCCTGCGCCGACATCAGTCGGGCGTAGACGCCACGATTTTCCATTAGCGCCTGGTGGCGACCTTCCTCAACCAGCGCGCCCTCATCAAGCACGAGGATACGGCCTGCATTGATTACGCTAGAGAGGCGGTGCGCAAGAATCAGCACGGTGCGACCCTTCATCAGTCGGTCAAGGGCCTGTTGAATGACCGCTTCGTTTTCCGCATCTACCGCCGAGAGAGCTTCATCGAGCACCAGGAAAGGCGCATCGCGCAGGAGCGCCCGTGCAATAGCGATGCGTTGACGTTGGCCGCCTGAGAGACGCACACCGCGCTCTCCGATCACCGTCTCATAACCCTGCGGCAGGCGCGTGATGAAGTCATGGGCATTCGCTGCACGCGCTACCGCTTCGATCTCCTCATGAGTCGCATCCGGCTTGCCGAAGCGGATATTTTCCACTGCCGTACCGTGAAAAAGATAGGTGTCTTGATGCACCACGGCGAAATGCTCGCGGATTTGCGCAAAGCTGAGCTCGCGCAAATCCTTGCCGCCGAGCAAAACTCGGCCGCTGTCGGGATCGTAGAGCCTAAGCGCGAGACGCACGATCGAGGATTTACCGCAGCCGCTCGATCCGACAACGCCGATGCGCTCACCGGCTTCGATCTCGAAGCTCAAATCGCGATGCGCCGGCTTGCGCCCCCCGGGGTAAAAAAAGCTCACTCCCTCGAAGCGGAGCGACGGCTCAAGCCCTTTCTCCGGCAACGCCGCGCTCTCGGCATCGCGCACCAGGGGCTTCTGACCAAGGAGTGTGAACAGGCCTTCGGCAGCTGACTGACCGAGCATACCCTGATGTAGAAGAATGCGGAGATCGCGCATCGGACGGAACAGCTCAACCCCCATCATGAGTACGATGAGTAGCACACCGATCCCGATCTCACCCCCAACCACACGCCAGGCGCCGATACCGAGCGTCAGTGCCGCACCGATGGCAACGCCGCCGTCGGTGATGCCGCGCGACAGCGAATTTGTTGCCAGCACCCACATAGTACGACGGAAGAGATCATGCGCCTTGGTGGTGAGCTCAGCCGCCCGCGCGCTGCTTTGACCGAATGATTTGAGCGTGCCGAGACCCTGCACCGAATCGAGAAACTCGGCGCCATAGTCGGAATAGGATTCTTGCCGCGCCTGGGCGGCGGCTCGGTCCCAACGGTGAAAGGCGGCGGGTGCTACAAGGGTAAAGATCGCGAAGCCGAACATTGCGCCGGCGAGCGGCAGGTCAAGGAAGGCCATGAATATAAAAATGCCAATTGGAGCCAGAGTGGCGACGCAAAGCTGCGGCAGATACTGGCCAAAATAGGTCTCCAACTGCTCGACTCCGTCGATCAGGGTAAGGAGGGTGGAACCAGTACGCTCGCGGCCAAAAAAGGACGGGCCAAGGGCAATTACATGCTTGTAGAGCCGGCGGCGGAGATTGACTTGTACTGCCGCAGCGGTGTGGTGGGCTATCATGTTGCGGGTATATTCGAGTAGGCCACGCAGCAGCATTACGGCGGCGGTGAGCGAGAAGGGCAACACGAGATTCTCAATTGGCTGGCCGGCAAAAATCTTCGCTAGCAGCCAGCCCAACAGCGCCAATCGCGCCACCCCCGCCGCCGCCGCGAGCAGACCGAGCGCAATCGATATGGCGATGCGCAAACGCACACCCTTAGTGAAAACCCAAAGCCGACGATCGAGATACATCTTTTTATCTTCTTCTAGCCATAACGTGCCGCGCGGCTCGCCCAGTACGCTCAGAGTTGCCGGTTGAGGGGAATGTGCGGCGCTGCGTCGCGTCGAAGAACACCGGTCTCGCGCGGATCCTCCGCCTCGAGCACTTCGCCCGACGTCTCGACAAAGCCTTGATGACGATAGAAGCCAAGCGCTCCAGGATGGTCGAGATCGCAGGTATCAAGCGTGATACGCCCAACCCCTGGCCGCCAAGCAGCGTGGATCAAAGCCCGCATCATATAGCCACCGAGGCCACGGCCGATATAACCAGGCATCAGGCCAAAATAGCGGATGGCACGTGCATCGGCGCCACTCTTATAGTGTTCAACAAAACCAGCGAATTCGCCTGACACGCGAAGAAAGTGAAACTCCGTGCCGGGATTCTCGATCGACTGCCGTAATTCTTCATCATCGAGAACCACACGCTCCCACCACAGCCAGTCCTCACCTACCTGAAGCACAATCTTGCGGTAGGCCGAGACGGTGATGCCGGTTTTGCGGGCAAAACTCGCTCCCTTAGGCGCCAGCGGTGCGTTGCTTTCCGGCGGCCTGGTTCGCTCCATATAGGTAACGCGCCAGCTCAGCATCAAATCTGTCCGTTCTGTTCGCGCGCTACATACCGAGCGAGAAACCTTCGTCGAGCACAATCAGCGCGCCATGCATAGCACGGCTGTCTTCACTGGCGAGATAGAGCGCAGCGCGAGCCATGTCGATGGCTTCCGAATACGTCCGCCCACTCGGCGTAATTGCGGCCATAGCGTCATACATCGGCCGCAATTCGGCATCGGTTCGGATGTCTTCGTTCATCGGCGTTGCCGTATTCCCGGGCAGAATCGCGTTTACCCGGATGCCCTTCGGTGCGAGCTCCTGCGCGAAGGCGCGGGTCATGAAATTAACACCAGCTTTGGCGCCACAATAAGCGGAATAGGTGCCCAGCGCCATGACCCCTGCGACCGAAGATAGATTGACGATGCAGCCTCCTCCCTGGGCTATCATGATGGGTGCCACTTCATGAACACAGAAGAACAACCCCTTCATGTTGATATCCATCATAGTGTCGTAATCTGCTTCGAGTGTTTCGCCCACTGGCGTCGGGTAGAACACCCCAGCCGAATTAATGAGAATGTCGATGCGCCCGAAATCCGTCTTTACCGCCGCTACCACTTTGGAAATTTCAGATACCTTGCTGAGATCACCAACATATGGCTTGGCGCTGCCGCCAGCCCCTATAATGCGGGTGGCCACCGCTTCTGCCTTGGCTATGTCCGAGCTGCCCACAATCGCTACCTGGGC
>CAZUXZ010000223.1:0-3680 GCA_964624055.1 uncultured Rhizobiaceae bacterium
CGAAATTGAAGACAGCATTCGCGCCAATTTGGAGACGAGACATGAACGATATCGCCACGGAAGAGGGATAGAGCGCCAAGGATTTTACATCGGACCAGGAAGTTCGCTGGTGTCCGGGCTGCGGTGATTACGCCATAGTCAAGTCTGTACGCAAGGCGCTAGCCGAAATCGGCACACCGACCGAAAATGTCGTGTTCGTCTCTGGAATAGGCTGCGCTGCGCGCTTTCCCTATTACATGGCTACCTACGGATTCCACACTATTCATGGCCGAGCACCGACCATCGCGACGGGCGTAAAGCTGGCCAATCCGGAACTGGACGTATGGGTGGTAGGTGGTGATGGTGACATGCTGTCGATCGGCGGCAATCACACGCTGCATGCGCTCAGGCGCAATGTCGATCTCAATATTCTTCTGTTCAACAACGAGATTTACGGACTTACCAAAGGGCAATATTCGCCAACATCGCGTGAAGGCACCCGGTCACCATCTACGCCGATGGGCTCAGTCGACCATCCGGTCTCTGCTACCTCGTTCGCGCTCGGCGCGGGCGCGCGCTTCGTAGCCCGTTCAGTCGATACAGACCAGAAGCACATGCCTGAGGTGCTGAAACGTGCACATGACCACAAGGGTGCATCATTTGTCGAAATTTTTCAAAATTGTATCGTTTATAATGACGGTGCCTTTGCCGACTTCACTGAAAAGAAGGCTGCTGCTGATACCCAGCTTCATGTCGCACATGGTGAACCGCTAGTGTTCGGCGCAGAGCGTAAGAAAGGCATCCGTGTCAATCACGATATTCTAGACCTTGAAGTGGTAAACATTGGCGAAAACGGCGTCACCCTCGACGAAGTATTGGTGCATGACGAGACCAACCGCACCCTGGCAGGTTGGCTTGCCCGCATGGAAGCGCCGGAATTTCCGGTCGCCATTGGTGTGCTCTATTGCGATCCGAAGGAAAGCTACGAGTCCGCGGTGTGGCGCCAAGTTGAGGAAGCCAAGAAAATATCGCCCCCCAAAGGCCTCAACAGCCTCTTGCAAAGCGGCCACACCTGGACGGTCGGGCCACACTGAACCTGATTTCATGACATCGCACCGACAGCATCCATAACGACCACGGTCTAACCGGCAGAAATATGGCCTAGCTCCAACGGAGAAATTCAAGCACAAGCGCGGCCATGCCATGGTTGTAAAGATCATTATGGCCGGCCTCGGGATAAATATGCAATTTCTTCGGCTCGGCCGCTGCCCGGTACAGGCGCTTGCCGAAGCGGGGCGGAATTGTTAGGTCGCGTGCCCCATGAACTATCAGAACTGGCGCCCCGACATCAGCAATCTTCGTTGTCGAGTCGAATCGGTCGAATATCAAGGATTTAACCGGCAACAACGGCAGGCGGACTTGGGCTACATCGGGGATCGAACTGTAGGGCGCCTCCAGAACAACAGCGCAGTGTGCACGCTCACGAGCAAGATGAACGGCGACACCGGTACCTAGAGACTCGCCATAAAGCACGATTTTCTCCGACTTGACGCCGGCCGCTTCAAGATACGCCAAAGCTGCGCGGCCATCACGATAAAGTCCTTTCGCACTGGGATCACCGGGATTGCCACTATAGCCCCGCCACGTCGTGAGTAGCACGCCCATTCCGGCATCAAGATAGGGCCGCACCTTGTAGCCGCGCATGCCAATGTGGCCAGCATTGCCGTGGAAATAGACCAGGGTCGGCAGCGTCGCGTACCTAGGTGGGCTGTGCCAAGCGAGGAGGGTGTGGCTATCCTCGGTGACGAGCGACACTTCCACCATCTCCGCCACGCCGCTTTCCGCCGGACCTGGGCGCTTGGAGGAAGGAAAGTAGAGCAGTCGGCGCTGGCCGACAAAAACGCCTCCGAGGATCAGGATATAAGCACCGACGCCCGCCGCGATACCGCCCCAAATCCAATTGATCATCTCGCTAACAGGCGGTCAAAAAAACACCCGGCAAGAGGGCCGGGTGTTTTCGACTCAACCTCTTCGCCCGCTATTCGCGCGCGCCACCGAATAGATGCAGCAACATGATGAAGAGGTTGATGAAATTGAGATAGAGATTGAGCGCCCCCATTATAGCCTTCTTGGTCATCACGGCCTGGCCGTCGCTCTCCACATAAGTTTCTTTGATGCGCTGGGTGTCGTAGGCAGTCAAGCCGGTGAAGACCAGAACGCCCACTACCGAGATGACAAAATGCATCGCCGAGGACTGCAAGAAGATATTCACCACCATTGCGATGATGACGCCGATCAGTCCCATGAACAGAAAAGATCGCCATTTCGCGAGCGAGCGCTTGGTAGTGTAACCATAGAGACTCATAGCGCCGAAGGTGGCGGCAGTGATAAAGAACACCCGCACGATGCTAGTCGCCGTATAGGTGATGAACACGTAGGAGAGTGATGCGCCCATCAGCACGGAGAATACCCAGAACAGGGTCTGTGCCGTACTCGGCTTCATGGTGTTGATTTTAGCGCCCATGAAGAAAACAATGCCGAGCGGCGCGAACATAACGACAAAGCCGATTCCAGAGCTGAATAGAGCCTGGTAGAGCCCGGTATGCGCTACGATATAGGCGACGATACCCGTGAGCGCGAGCCCCGAGCCCATATAGTTGTACACTCGCAGCATATACCTGCGCAGACCCTCGTCGACCTGTACCTGGGACAGTGTGGAACCAAATGGGCGGCGTTCCGAGCCAGTAGCCATGGAATGATCCTCACTTCAAAATTTGGTTTAGCTGCCGAATATATAGGGCGAAAACCGTTGATTTTCAACAATTGAGATCAAATTGTTCCTGCAACCGATAGAGTTTTAACATATCAAAACAGACATGAACCGCCTCTTCGTCGCCCTTGATCTACCGCCTGCCATCTGCGACCGCCTGACCGGCCTGTGCCACGGTGTAAGCGGCGCCAGGTGGGCGGACAGTTCGCGTTTTCACCTCACGCTGCGCTTTATCGGCGATGTTAATGATGTCTTGCTGCGCGACATTGAATATGCCCTCGCCGAGATCGCTGCGCCAAGCTTCGATCTGGCGCTCAAGGGGGTCGGATATTTTCCGCCACGCGGGCCAATCAATATCCTTTGGGTCGGAGTTGAGGCGGTGCCAGCGCTAATGCAGGTGCGCGAGCAGATAGTCACAGCGATCAACAGGATCGGTCTCAAGCCGGAGCGGCGTAAATTCGCTCCGCACATTACCCTCGCCCGTTTCAAGCGCGGCGTTCCAGCAGCACGGTTTACGGATTTCCTGTCCGATCACGCGCTGTTCCGCACCGAGTTCTTTTCGATAAACGAATTTCACCTCTATTCCAGTCTGCTGCGCCCAGAAGGCGCACTCCACCGTATCGAGGCGAGTTATCCGCTCGCCTACAGCAGAGGTAATTGGGAAGAATTCTACCTGAAGGAAACCGACGCCTAGCTAGCCTCTTCGATGTTTTCCATATCGGCGTCGGAAAAGCCGAAATGATGGCCGATTTCGTGAATCAGTACATGACGCACAATATTCTCGAGTCTCTCGCCGCTCGCCGACCAATAATCTAGAAGCGGCCTACGGTAGAGGAAAATCAAATCAATATCGTGGCGCACATCGCTGATGCTCTGATCACCGATAGGCACGCCCTGATAGAGCCCGAGGAGATCGAACGGTGTCTCCAGC